>JAKEEV010001219.1 GCA_022616395.1 Planctomycetia bacterium
GTATTTCGTGATCGTCCTTCAACCCCAGATGGCGGAAGCCTTCGGCAATCGCCTTCAGACCGGCGGCCTCCGGCTGATTCCAGAGCGAGTTGTCGGTGTCGGCCCCGTTGACGATCTTGGCCAGAAAGACAATGGCTGGCTCGCAGTCAAGGTGATACTTTTTCACGAGTGCATCGAAGGAGCACTCCTTTCCGTGATGCCCAAATTCCACGCCGGGAATATCGAACGGAATGGCACCTTCTCGCGCAGCGACTTCCATCACCCGGTCGGCCGGCACGAAGAGGAACTCGGCCTGCAGGTCGACGAACTTCGTGATGAGCCACGGGCAGGCGACCCGGTCCACCTTCACTTTCTCGCGTGTGACCCACTTCATTGCGTTTTCCTCCGTGCTTCGTGGTGAGACCGCTCCGCGTCACGCACCTTTGGTCAGTGCGGTCCATCGGCGCGCGATCTCCTCCCAATCGATGAAGTCAACGAACTTCTTGACGTAGTCGGCCTTCTTGTTCTGGTAATCGACGTAGAAGGCGTGTTCGTACACGTCACAGACCACCAGCGGCTGACCGAGCCAGATTACTCCGACCTCGTGCAGGTCCGACGCGACGTTGTAGAGCTTCCCGTTCACCGCGTCGCGGGCCAGGATGCCCCACCCAGCCGCTGCCATGCAGCAGGTCTGGAAGTCCTCGATCCACCGCTCGAACGACCCGAACCGCTTTCCGATCTCGGCCCGCAAATCCTTGTCGGGTTCCGGCGGCTTCGGGACCAGACCGTCGAAGTACAGCTCGTGCAGCAAGACGCTATTCATCTTGTTCACCCGGTCCTTGACCGCGAAGACGTGCGCATCCCCGGCTGCCGGTTCCTTACCCGCGAACAGCTTGTCCATCTGCTCCTCGATGGCGACGAACCGTTTGAGAGCGCCGCCGTAGTGGGCGTTGTAATGCGGGGCCACCTGGGCTTTGGTGAGCAGGCCAGGGATCTCCTCGTACTTGAGCTTCTTCGGCTTCCCGGTGACCAGGCCAGATTCGGTCGCGAACGGGAGTGGGTCAGCCGCCAATGCCGGTGTCGAAAGGGCAAGCGCGGTGCCACCAACACCGAGCGCGGCAGCCGTGCGGAAGATGTCCCGGCGCGAGAGGGATGAGGGGCCGTTCATGGTTGAGTCTCTGGGTGTGTGGTTACGCGACCGGGACAAATGCAACCCGCTTCGGGGCTTTGCCCACTTGAGCCTTGCCGAGCGACTTCAGTTTGCCATCCTTTGACACTTCGACTAGTTGCAACGAGCCGTCGCCGATGTTGCTGACCAGCACGCGAACCGGGTCGGTGCCGGGAACGCGCTCCACGCAGCATGGCTTCGAGCAGTCGGTCAACCGATCCAGGAGCTTACCGTTTGTTACGTCCACTGCGTCCACATAGGAGCGGCCCTCGTTGGCCGCCAGAACGATGTTGTCGGAGACGGCCTCGACGCCGTGGTAGGTCACCTCCTGCGGGGCCGCGTTGTCCTTCGGCGGAGCGTGCTCGAACAGCCGCGTCACCTTCCCGGTCTCTGTGTCCATCTCGAAGAAGCCGTTCACCCAGAACGAGCCGAAGTAGCACTTCTTCTCGTCGGGCGAGAAGGTCAGGCTCCGGGGATTCACATTGACTTGGTGGAACTTGACGAGCTTCAGCCCGATCGGGTCGATGATGGCGATCCCGGTGATCTTCTTGCAGGTGACGTAGGCGTTCTTCTTCAGTGGGCCGTACTTGACGACGTGTGGAGCCGAGCAGTCCTTGATCCGAGCCGCCTCCTTCATCATCGCCACGTCAATGACGAACACGTCGTCGGAGTGGAAGTCGGCCACGAGCAGGTTCTTCCCATCCTGGGTCAGCACGATATGGTCGTTGAACATCTTGCCGATCTTGGTCTTGCCCTTCTCCTTGAAGTTGGGGAGCGAGAAGAACTTCACACTCTCCTCGTCCTCGACTCCGACCGCGACTGTCTTGCCGTCAGTCGTCACGGCGATCCCGTAGGGGCGGGGACCGACCTTAAACTGTTTCAGTTCTTTCATGGTGCCGAGGTCCACCTGCGAGACGGAGGCGTCCTGCGTGTTAACGACAAACACCTCCTTTGGCTTGGTTCCATCAGCGGCCGACCTCGCGGAACTGCTAAGGATGAGCGGCATCGTCGATGCCATCGAAGCCGCCAGGAACTCGCGTCGTGTCGTCATGGTTCTTCCTCCTGAGTTCGGGCGAGTGGAGAGCGGGGCTGCTGGCCCCATGTGGGACGAGTTACTTGAGTTCCTTCGCCTGGAAGTTGTCGAACGAGGTCTGGGCGTCGGCTTTGGTCCACAGCCCGACCTTGCCCGCCTTTGGAAACGTGTCGTCCTTCGCGTCGAGATACTTCTTGCCGTTGAGCGAGCAGGTAATGGCGTCGCCCTTCATCGTGATACTCAGCGTGTGCCATTCGCCGGCGGGGAACTTCAGCTCCTCCTTCGTCGCAAGCTGGACACGCTTTCCATCGACAACTTTGTAGACCCGGTAGTTGTCCTCCAAAGGGTTGAAGCGGGCGATGTAGTAATTGTCCGCATCCTTGTACCGCCAGACGACCCCACCGCCCTGGTCCTTCTTCCCCGCGTTGGCCTTGAACGCAACGGTGATCTCCACATCCTTGAAGTTGGTATTCTCGGCCACGCACAGATTGAAAAGCGGACCAGGCCCCTCAGCCGTCTGGGCCAGCGCGAAGCCGGACTTCGACGGTACAGTCTTGTCCTCGACCACCTTCCACACACTCCCCTCGCCCTTGCCGGTCTGGGTGGCCTTCCACCCGGCCGGCACCTTCCCCAAGTCGGCTTTGCCGAACGTCACTGCTTTCGGATCATCGGCGGCCACGCCGACAGCCATGCTCACCGCCAACAGTAGCGCCAACACGGTCCATCTCATGTGATGCCCTCCCATCGGGACGACTCCCGCCACTTCGTAGGCTAACCGGGGGCGAACGCGGGTCGAGTTAACTCTGGATTAGAAGCGGCTCATGTGGCGGGAGGGTGGTGACCCCGACCGCGTGTGGAGCGATGATCTAGTCGGGAGGGCGGCGCAATGGCCCAGAGCATCCTGATCGTCGAGGATCAAAAGAGACTGGCTGCGAGCCTGCGCAAGGGCCTCGAAGAGGAGGGCTTCGAGGTGACAACCGCCCACACCGGCGAAGAGGGCTTCTACATCGCCACCACTCGACCGCCCGACGCACTCGTGCTCGATATCATGCTCCCCGGCCGCGATGGGCTGCAAGTCCTCCATGACCTCCGCGAACGCGGTTTCGCCAAGCCCGTGCTGATCCTCACTTCGCGGGACGCGGTCGAGGATCGCGTGGCAGGGTTGGACGGTGGCGCGGACGACTATCTGGTGAAGCCGTTCGCGTTCGCTGAACTGGTGGCCCGACTTCGGGCCTTGTTGCGTCGGAACCTGGGCGAACGCGAACTGGTGCTACGCGCCGACGACCTGGAGGTGGACCTCGTCGCCCGGCGAGTCGTCCGGGCCGGCGTCGAGGTCGAACTGAGTCACCGCGAGTTCGAGCTGCTCGCGTTCCTCCTTCGGCACAAGAACGAGGCTGTGACACGCGACATGCTGGCCCGTGACGTGTGGAAGGAGCTGGACGGCCTCACAACAAACGTGATCGAGGTGTGCGTGAACTCTCTGCGGAAGAAGGTCGAGCGATCGGGCCTGCGGCAGTTGATCCACACCGTCCGGGGCGTCGGGTACGCTGTGAGGGATCGCTGATGACCCGCCTCAGCATCCGCTGGAAGCTGACGTTGTGGTACGGTCTTGTCCTGGCCGTCCTCCTGACCGGCTTCAGCGCGGTGGTTTACTGGACGCTACGCCATCAACTGATGAGTCGCATCGACCTGGGTCTGACCGAGGAGTTGGCCGATGTGCGGTATGAGGTCGAGCGGGCCGCGGACACGCTCGGTCTGCTCGTGTGGCTTGACCGCCGATTCGCGCGCCACGAGGGATTCGACTTCCAGATCACCCGTCCCGATGGCACCCGCTTCTTTGTCAACGAACGGCTGGCGGACAAGAACCTACCACTCTCGCCCGCCGTACCAGACCATCCGCGATTCGAGAGCATTGAGCTGGAAAATGGCCGGTGGCGTGTAGTGACTGTTCAGGTGCGTGGACCAGAGGGACCGCTCACGGTGCAGGTCGCCCGGTCGCTGTCCACGTTCGACCACGAGTCCGATGAACTACTTTGGGCGTTCTTGTTGGCCGGACCGCTGACGGTGGCCGCAACCCTGGTTGGCGGCTACCTCTTGGCTGGTCGCACACTGGCCCCGGTCGAGCGGATCACCGAAACGGCGCGGAGTATCTCCGGCGAACGACTCGATCAGCGCGTGCCGGTGGCTAATCCCGGTGATGAACTCGGCCGGTTAGCCGCCACCCTCAACGACATGCTCGACCGTCTGGAGCGGTCATTTACCGAGATGCACCGGTTCACCGCCGACGCCGCGCACGAACTGCGCACCCCGCTGGCAGTCATCCGCAACGAGGCCGAGGTTGCCCTGCGTACACCCCGCTCGGCCAAGGAGTACACGCGGGTGCTGGAGACGTTGCTCGAAGAAGTTGTTCGCCTGAGCGAGATGGCCGACCAGTTGCTGTTCCTCTGCCGCCAAGATGCAGGCTTGAACCCGCCGGCCCGTGAGGAAGTGAGGCTTGATGAGCTTCTGCGAGCAGTAGCGGAGAACATGCGGCTGGTCGCCGAGGCGAAGGGGGTCACGCTCGTCCTGGCCGACAACCTGCCCTGCACCGTACGAGGCGATGCCCACCAGTTGCGCCGCGTCTTCTACAACCTCATCGACAACGCGGTGAAGTACACCGCCGCTGGGGGAACTGTGCGAGTGGCGAGCCGCCGTGACGGGGACGAGGTTGTGGTGACGGTATTCGACACCGGCATCGGCATCCCGGCCGAACATCTGCCTCGTGTCTTCGATCGCTTCTACCGCGTCGATCCCTCCCGCACTGGCGACGGAGCGGGGCTGGGGCTGTCGATCTGTCGGGCAGTGGTAGAGGGTGCGGGAGGTACGATCACAGCCGTGAGCGACGAGGGGCGAGGATCGGTGTTCGAGGTGCGGCTCCCGGTCGATACTCCGTGACGAGGTTGACAGAGCTGGTGCCTGGGAACGTGCCAGAGAAACGAGACGCGATCAGTGTTTTCGCGGTGTACGAGAATGTACGAGAACGGGATGGAAACCAGCGAAAACGGCGCTAAACTGAAGGATGCATGGAAAGGAATGGCTCGACAGGATTGGAGTGAAAACCCCTAGAAAAGCAGGGCAACATCACGGATCGGGCGGGAATCGTGTACCGACCTGTCGATCCGGTGGTTGCGGGTTCGAGTCCCGTCGTCCTCGCTTGCGACTGATGATGTCTGGAAGTGCCTGACCCTGACCGAACCCCTGGCAAACCAGGGGTTCGGTCATTTCTGGTCCACCCGTTCCGCGCCACCTCGTGCTTCCCCGCGGATGGCCAACCAGAACCGGTATCCGAGGGGAGAAGCCGTCCTGGACTCGCTTCACTTACCTTTCTTCTCGAGCTTGGCCCACGTGTCCCGCAGCGTCACGGCCCGGTTGAACACGAGCTGGGTCGGTGGCGAGTCGCGATCCACGCAGAAGTACCCGAGGCGCTCGAACTGGAACGTCTTGCCGACCGCCGAACTGGCAATCGACGGCTCCAGTTTGCACCCGGTCAGAACTTCCAGCGACTTCGGATTGAGGTTCGCGAGGAAAGTCTGACCCTCGGGCGCTTCGTCCGGGTCGGATTTCGCAAACAGGTGATCGTACAGTCGGACCTCGGCGTCGATCGCGTGCTGCGCGGAAACCCAGTGAATCGTGCTCTTCACCTTTCGGCCGTCAGGTGAGTCTCCGCCCCGCGTGGCGGGGTCGTAGGTGCAACGCACCTCGACCACGTTCCCGGCATCGTCTTTCACAGCGCTGAGACACTTGATGAAGTACGCGTACCGCAGCCGCACCTCGCGTCCGGGCGCGAGCCGGAAGAAGTCCTTCGGCGGGTTCTCGCGGAAATCGTCTTGTTCAATGTACAGCACACGCGAGAACGGCACCTTTCGCGTCCCGGCCGACGCGTCCTCTGGGTTGTTGATCGCGTCCATCTCCTCGGTCTGACCTTCGGGATAGTTCTCGATGACGACCTTCAGCGGACGGAGCACGCCCATCACCCGCAGCGCCTTCTTGTTCAAATCTTCGCGCAGAGCGTCTTCAAGCCACGAGACGTCGATGAGGGCGTCGTACTTCGAGACTCCGATGCGCTCGCAGAACTTCCGAATTGCTTGGGGCGTGTATCCGCGGCGACGGACGCCGCAGATTGTTGGCATCCGCGGATCGTCCCAGCCGCTGACGTGTTTCTCCTGCACGAGCTGAATGAGCTTCCGCTTGGAGAGCACCGTGTAGGTGAGGTTCAGGCGCGCGAATTCGATTTGCTGGGGGTGGTAGATGCCGATGTTCTCGATGTACCAGTCGTAGAGCGGGCGGTGGATCTCGAACTCCAGCGTGCAGATCGAGTGAGTGATGCGCTCGATCGAGTCCGACTGGCCGTGAGCGTAGTCGTACATGGGGTAGATGCACCACTTGTCTCCAGTGCGGTGGTGGCTCGCGTGCATGATCCGGTACATGATCGGATCGCGGAGGTGGAAGTTCGGGTGGCTCATGTCGATCTTCGCGCGCAAAGTCCGGCTGCCTTCGGGGAACTCACCGGCCTTCATGCGACGAAACAGATCGAGATTCTCTTCCACTGAGCGGTTGCGATACGGGCTTTCCTTCCCGCCCTTGATGTCTCCGCGATAGCGCGCGATCTCCTCGGCCGGAAGGTCGTCCACGTACGCCTTGCCGTCGCGGATGAGCTTTTCGGCCCACTCGTAGAGCTGCGGGAAGTAGTCGGAGGCGTAGAACTCGCGACCTTCCCAGTCGGCGCCGAGCCAGCGCACATCATCGCGAATGGAATCAACGAACTCCTGCTCCTCGGTGGTGGGGTTGGTGTCATCGTAGCGCAGGTTGAACTTCCCGCCGTACTTCACGGCCAGTCCGTAGTTCAGGCAGATCGACTTGGCGTGCCCGATGTGCAGGTAGCCGTTTGGCTCCGGCGGAAACCGCGTGTGAACGCGCCCGCCAAACCGGCCGTTCTTGTTGTGTTCTTCGATAATGTCCTGAATGAAGTTCAACCCCGGTGTGTCGGGCTTGTCGCCGGGGGTCTTCGCGTCGGTGTCGGTCTTGGCCATGACGGTCTCGTCGAGAATGGTGCGTCGGAGAGGCTTTGGCTGCGTGGCGGGAGATTCACAGCGTTTCGACATCCCGCTCGATGATAAGGATCTCTTCTTGGCGGAGGTCGCGCTTGAGTTCCTCCTTGAGTTGCCGGAGGAACCGTCGTGCGACCCGCTGGTTCGACGCGACGACACGGAAGATGACGATCTCGTCCCGGTATATCACGCCGGCCATCTGCCAGTATCCTTCATTTGGTTGCGGGAAGAACGTGACTCCGCCGAACTGCTCGAGGAGCCGCACCCGGAGAGCGGGGATGACGGCTGGGTCGAACGGCACGCCATCGTTGTCGGCCAACGGCAAGAACAACTCATTTTCTTTCACCGGTGGTGGCTCCCTCCAGGCCCGGTGGGGCGTTCTCGCTCGTCACTTCCGTGAATCGGACCCCCGCCTCGCGGAGCGCGGCCACAGCCTCCTCGGAAATCACGTAGATGTCTCCGGGCAGCATCATTCCGGGCGAATGGCGCATCAGAATTGGGACCGCCTTCAACTCTTCCTTGGCGGTGAATCGGACTGCGATCTTCATTGCACGCTCCCTTGTCTTCGGACGAACCCGCCACCGGGCCTGATTATTCCCATCATACCGCACCTGCCATCGGGCGCGCAGAGCGATCAGGCAGCCGATCACGACCGGGCCAGCGAGACTACGGTCAGCGCCCGGTCGATGCGGGCGAGGCAGCGGTCGCGGCCGAGAAGGGCGAGCGTGTCGTAGGCGCTGAACCCGACCTCGCGGCCGGTCGTTGCGACCCGCAACACCTGGCTGAGTGGCCCGGCTTTCGCGCCTTCGGTCTGCGCGAGTGCCTCCGTCGCGGCCTTCAGGGTGTCGTGGGTGAACGGCTCCGCGCCTGCGACCACCGCTCGCAGTTTCGTCAGCACCTCGGCGAGTGATGGAACAGCCGCAGCCTTCTTATATGCATCCTTGACACCCTTCTCGGCGAGCGCTGGGTCGAAATCGATCTGCTCATCCGCGAGGAACAGGTAGTCGTATTCGAGGATGTCGCCCGCGACGGTCATTCGCGGCCCGGCGGCCTCCACCACGCGCGTGACGAACGGCCGCTCTGCGTTCGCGTCGGGCACGAGACCCGCACGCACGAGGAACGACAGCACCATCTCGACTTTCTGCGCGTTCGGCAGCGCCTGCATGTACCGCGCCTGGAACGCGAAGAGCTTCTTCACGTCGAGGCTGGCCGAATCTTTGTTGACGCGCTTGAAGTCGAACAGTTCCGTCATCTCCGCGAGAGTGAAATCCTCTCGGTTGTTTTCGAGTGCCCAGCCGAGGAGCACCAGATAGTTCAAGAGCGCTGCGGGCAAGTATCCCACTTGCTTGTAGAAGTCGATCAGTACCGGGTTGAACGACTCCGGGGCCGCGGCCACGCCAATGCGGTCGGCGATCGCCTTCGCGTGCAGGTAAACCTTCTTGAAGTCGTCGTTCTTGAGATACTGCGGAATCTTCCGCTTGCTGAGCTTGTTCTTGCTGCCCGGCTCGGCAACGTAAGGCAGGTGCGCGTACTCCGGCCGCGGGTAGCCAAGTCCCTCCAGCATGAAGATTTGCCGCGGAGTATTGGACAGATGCTCCACCGCCCGGATCACGTGCGTGATCTTCATGTCGAAGTCATCGACCACGTTGGCGAGGTTGTACGTCACCGTGCCGTCCGAGCGCTGAATGACAATGTCCTGCTCGCCGGCCCACGGAAACTCCATGTCCTTGCACACATGGTCGTGGAACTGACACACGCCCTCGCGCGGCATCTTCAGCTTCACCGCCCCGGTGCGCCCCTCGGCCTCGAACCGCTTGCGATCGGCGTCGGTCTCCGCCATCCAGCGGCGGCTGTAAATCTTCGGCCGCTTCTCCTTCTCGGCCGCCTCCATCTCGGCCTTTGTCTCCTCCGGGCGCGCATAGTCCCAGTATGCCAGCCCCTTGTCGAGCAGTTGGCGCACCGCCTCCTGATAGCGGGCCAGTTTCTGCGACTGGTAGTACGGTCCGTATGGTCCGCCCACTTCCGGCCCTTCGTCCCAGTCGAGGCCGAGCCATTTGAACCCGTCGAGAATTGGTTGCAGCGCTTCGGGCTGGTTGCGGCCCTGGTCGGTGTCGTCGATGCGCAGGATGAACTGACCGCCGTTCTTGCGGGCGAAAAGCCAGTTGAACAGTGCCGTCCGAACGCCGCCGATGTGAAGGTAGCCGGTCGGGCTGGGTGCGAATCGCGTGCGAACCGTCATCCGTGGTCTTCCTCCGCGCCGGGGGAGTGGCTCGGACTGCAAAGGTGTGGTGGGCCATGCCGTCCACTGAGAGGAAGGACGCGCGAAACCCGGTATTGGTTCGAGTTGTCGGGTCGCGCC
Organism: Planctomycetia bacterium; assembly: GCA_022616395.1. Lineage (GTDB taxonomy): Bacteria > Planctomycetota > Planctomycetia > Gemmatales > Gemmataceae > Gemmata. Next base: position 9,627 of record JAKEEV010001219.1, read on the forward strand.
CGGCCCGAGTAGTTCAACAGAGTACCGAACTCTTATCCTACAGCGGGAGAACCGGAGTTCCAGTTTGGTTCTGCCCGACTATCCCGGCTCATCGGTCTTTGCCTGCTGTCGAGACACCACTCACATTCCCCCACCGCTATCAAGCATTTGCTGAAATGAGCTGCCCGGAGCAGCGTCTTGACTGTATTAGTGGATGCATACAACGTGACAACTTTGAGGCCCGGCGTGTCATGGACATCCACATCTCGCCGCACGACGGCGTTCCGATCTACCTGCAGATTGTCAATCAGGTGAAACACCTGGTCGCGACGGGCCGGCTTGCGCCCGGCGAGGAACTGCCGGCCATCCGGGTTCTCGCCGAGCAACTGGTGGTTAACCCGAACACCGTTGCGCGCGCTTATCGCGAACTGGAGATCGCCGGTGTGGTCGAGAAGCGGCGCACGGCCGGTACCTACGTCTCGGATGCCGGTTCGCGGATGGCCCGGCGCGAGCGACTGAAGATCGTCACCGAGCGGATCGACGCTCTACTCGTCGAGGCCCGGCACCTCGGCATTGGCACAGAGGAAGTGATCGAACTCCTCCGCGAGCGCGACGAAATCCTGCAACCGAACTCTTGAGGAGGGGTAACCCAATGGTCGCTGTCCATTCCGAGTTCAATGGCAACGTGATCGAGGTCGCGGGGCTGACCCGTCGGTTCGGAGCGAAGGCCGCACTGGTCGAGGTGCGCTTGAGCGTGCCTCGAGGAACAGTCTTCGGACTCGTCGGAGTCAACGGAGCCGGCAAGACAACCCTCATCAAGCACGTTTTGGGGTTACTCAAGGCCGCGACCGGATCGGTTCGGGTGTTTGGACAAGACCCAGCGGCCGATCCGGCCGGTGTGTTGGTCCGAGTTGGATACCTCTCTGAAGAGCCGGAGTTGCCTGGGTGGATGCGCGTGGGCGAGTTGCTTCGCTACACTCGCGCGTTCTACCCGAACTGGGATCCAAAGTTCGCCGAGGAACTCCGTCAGTCGTTCACCATCGACCCGACCGCGAAGGTGAAGCACCTCTCGAAGGGACAACGGGCGCGGGTGGGGTTGGTGCTCGCCCTCGCTCACCGGCCGGAACTCCTGGTTCTGGACGAGCCATCGAGCGGACTCGATCCGATTGTCCGTCGCGACATTCTCGGCGCCATCATCCGAACCATCGCGGAGGAAGGCCGGACGGTGCTGTTCTCTTCTCACCTGCTCCACGAGGTCGAGCGGGTGGCCGACCGGGTGGCTCTGATCGATCACGGCCGGGTCGTCTTCAGTGGAGCACTCGACAACATCAAGGAAACTCATCACCGGCTCACGCTTCGCTTTCCTGAACCCCGGCCGCACCCACCTGCTCTTGCCGGGGCACTGACATGGGAAGGGCACGGGATGGAATGGGCTGCCGTGTGCGCTGGGCAACTTGACGAACTGAAAAACGCGGTCGATGCCTGCGGGGCACAGGTCGTTGAGCAACGAGTTCCGTCGCTCGACGAGATTTTCGTCGCTCGCGTGGGGCCGAAGTGTTCCGAACGAGTGAAGGAGTAAGCCATGCACTCGCCCGCTGTGGCGTTGACCTGGGAGTTCTGGGGGCGGCACCGGTTGGGGCTGTCCGCGGTCGGGGCGCTGGTCCTGACGTTCGCGGTTGGGTGTGCCTTCGCGCCGTTGACTGCCAACCTCGCCGCCATCAACTCAATGTGGTTCATCATTGGGCTGTGCTATGTGATCGGCGTCTTCGCCTACGGGTTCGACGGGCGACTGGAGTCAGCCGAGTCCGGGTTCCCCGCCCGGCTGTTCCTGTTGCCGGTCCGAACCTGGGTACTGGTCGGCTGGCCGATGCTTCAAGGGGTGATCGTCGCCGTGCTTCTGTGGCTTGGGTGGAGCTACTTCGTTCTTCGACCGTCCGGGATCGAGACTCCGCTGTGGTGGTCGGTCATGCTGGCGGCAGTGGTCGCGGTGAGTCAAGCGATTGTCTGGCTGCCGTTCGGCCTCCCCTGGCTTCGCTTGCTTGTCGCGATCCCGGTTCTCACGGCTCTCGTTCGAGCACCGGCATTCCTCGCGCTGGCGGGTGAACGGTTCACACTCCCAGAGACTCAGAACAGCGTCTTGAGCGCGTTCGCGGCAGCCCTGATCCCGCTTGCGTTCCTCGTCGCGTGGGCCGGAGTGAGTCGCGCACGTCGGGGCGATAACCCGGACTGGCTCCAGGCTTGGCGATCTGTTCGCCTGGTTGCACGACCTCAGCGCGATGCTCGGCCGTTTTCGTCGGCGATGTGGGCCCAGATCTGGTATGAGTGGCGAGTTCGCGGGTTCGGATTCGTCGTCATCGTCGTATTCATCCTGGCAGTGCTCATAGCGCTGGGAGCCTTGCTGGAACGCGACCCCTCCAAACAGACGAACTTCGGCGTGATGCTCCTGTTGTCTCCAATGCTGCTCGCTCCGTTCTGGTCCGCGTTCGCGGGGACGGCGGGGGTGACAGACCGATCAGCGCGTCTGTCCGCGTTCGCGGCCACGCGCCCTCTGAGCAACTCCGCATTGGTTGTCGCGAAGTTCCGGGCGATGGGATTGACAGCGATTGCGGCTGGAGTCATCGTCCTCGTGGTGTTTCCAGCCTGGATGGTCTACACCGGCGGTTACCGCGAGTTGGGGCCAGTGTGGGACGGCGTTGTCGCGAAGTATGGCACCGCCCGCGCGGTCGGCTTCTGCATCCTGTTCGTTGTCAGCGTGGTTGTACTCCCCTGGCGGATGTTGGTGGTGGGTATGTGGGCCGGGCTGACCGGGCGCGCCTGGGTGCCCGTTATCTATCCGCTCGTGGTTGGAATCCTGGGACTCCAGTTGGTACACGAGTGGATCACGTGGAACGCGGACCCGGCTCGGCGGGAACGGATTCTCGACGTGCTCCCCTGGGCGGCAGGATGCGCGGTTGTGTTGAAGTTCCTTGTCTCGTGGTGGGCGCTCGCGGCGTTGGTCCTGCGTGGAGAATTGGGAACCAACACGATAATGAAGTTACTCGGCGCCTGGATCCTGATCGCGGCGAGCCTCTTCATCGTATTGGTTTGGCTCATCCCATCAGAGCTTGTGCCCCTCTACGGCTTGGCCCTCGGTGTTGTCCTGTTCGTGCCACTGGCTCGGCTCGCGGTTGCACCACTGGCCCTGGCCTGGAACCGGCACCGCTAGGATCCCTCTGCTTGATACGAGGAGAGTCGTGAGCGAATCGCGGATTCCCGGTGGACGCGGGCGGGTCGGTCGCAGGTATACTCATACCCGCACTCGCATGGGGAGTCGCCATGACCGATTCATCCGCCGACCGCAATCCGCTCGAGCGACTTGCTGAGGACTTCATCGCTCGGTTCCGGCACGGCCAGCGCCCCTCGCTAACCGAGTACACTCAACAACACCCCGAACTGGCCGAGCAGATTCGTGAACTATTTCCGGCTCTGGTCGAACTCGAACAGTTCAAGCCGGCCACGAGCGACTCAAGCACTCACCCACAAACTCAAAACCTTCAGGAGCAGTTGGGGGAGTTCCGGATTCTCCGCAGAATCGGCGAGGGCGGAATGGGGGTGGTCTACGAGGCCGTGCAAGACCCACTTGGCCGGCATGTGGCCTTGAAGGTTCTTTCAGCGGGAACCATCACCGATTCCAAACGCCTCGACCGGTTCCGGCGCGAAGCTCGAGCCGCCGCGACTCTGCACCACACGAATATTGTTCCGGTGTTCGGCACCGGAGAAGCGAACGGTCAGCATTACTACGCCATGCAGTTCATCCGCGGGCAAGGGCTGGATGCCGTCATCCAGGAACTGCGCCGACTGCGAACCGGTGAGGGGGCATTGAGTGATGTTGGCCGGGGATTCACTGGAGGAGTGTTCGCGGCTCGTGGGCAGCCTCAAGTTCAGGATGAAGCGACTCAGACGTTCGATGCATCCCCATCGACCGCGATTCATCACTCCGCAACTCCCATCTCCGATTTACCCTCCGCAAGCCCTCCTCCAACAGCCAACTCGTCTGCTTCGTTGTCTGGAGTCGGGTGGGATTACTGGCGGGGAGTCGCCCGGCTTGTGGCTCAGGTGGCTGACGCACTCGCTCACGCGCACGCGCAAGGAATCACGCACCGCGACATCAAACCGTCGAATCTGCTTCTGGATGCGAACGGGACAGTGTGGGTGACCGACTTCGGGCTGGCGAAGGGATCGGAGGACGCGGACATCACTCGAGCCGGGGATATTGTCGGCACACTGCGTTACATGGCACCCGAGCGCTTCGACGGGAAGGGTGACCACCGGGCCGACATCTACGCTCTGGGGCTGACGCTTTATGAACTGCTGACTCTGAAGCCGGCGTTCGAGGCTCCCACACGCGAACAACTCATCGAACAGGCGGTGAGGGGGCAGTTCCCGGCTCCTCGGAAGCTGGACAAGCGAATCCCGCGCGACCTGGAGACGGTCGTGCTGAAGGCGGCCGCGAAGAACCCGGATCAGCGGTATCAGAGCGCTTCAGAACTGGCGGCGGACCTGCGTCGGTTCATCGAGGATCGGCCGGTACTCGCTCGGCGCGCGAGCAGCATCGAGCGAGCGTGGCGCTGGTGCCGCCGAAATCCGGTGGTCGCGGCTCTCTCTGGTGCGGTCCTCACGCTGTTGGTTGTGCTTGCGGTTGGTTCGCTCGGCTTCGCGATCTGGCGCGGACAGCAGTTGGAAAAAACTGAGCAAGCGCGCAAGGACGCCACCGACGCACGCAACGACGCGCTGGAACGTCTTCGCGAATCCTATTTCAGGGAGGCGCAAGCCAACCGCTGGAGCGGCCGACCGGGTCGGCGGTTCGACAGCCTTGTGGCTCTCTCGAAAGCCGCTGCGACTCCCTCAGAGAAGTCGCCCTCACTCCTGGAACTGCGCAATGAAGCGATTGCGTGTCTGACCCTCGCGGACATCAGCAAACCGATCTGGACGGCGGAGTTGTCCAGCACCGGAGCAATGGCGATGAACCCGGACTTCCAACACTACGCGACCTGGAGCCGGGAAGAAGGGATGCTCTCTGTTCGCCGATGCTCGGATCACTCAGTCGCGGCTCAGTTCCCGGTTCTCAAGGATTCGATCTGGCCTGTGGCCTTCAGTCCCGACGGCCGATACCTCGCCTTCGCGTCCCGCGGGAGCGTCCCGGACAACCCCGCTGCGGGCAAACGCGCTCGTCTGGATGTGTGGGACTGGAAAGAGCGCGTGTTGGTATTGGCGGCCACGAACGCACCTGCTGACACCAATCGGATCACGTTCAGTCCCGACAGCTCGCGGCTGATCGTGAGTTGGCAACCCGGCAAAGTAGTCGCCTACAACCTCCCGGACAAGCAACCGAAGGCTTTCCCGGTAAGTGGAGTTGTCAGTGCGTTCCACCCCGACGGGACCAAGGTCGCGGTGCTGGACGGCAAGTCCGTGTTGATCTGTGACGCCTGGACGGGGCGTGCGATTTCCCAACCCCTGGTGCCTTCGAGTGCCCCACTACTCTCGGTGAACTGGAGCCCGAACGGGCAGTTGATGGCACTCGGTTGCGCCAACATGCGTGCCTACATCTATGATGCGACGACCGGCGCTTTGCGCTCTCAACTTGACGGCCATCAGGCCGAAGTGTCCGGAGTGTTCTTCAGTCCGGATGGATCGTTGATGGTCAGTTGCGACTACAACTCCGCCACCCGAATCTGGAGTCCGAACAGCGGTCGGCTTCTCCTCACGACTACCGGCGGGGCGCTCGGTTTCTCGCCCGATGGTACCCGACTGAGTTACGTCTTCGGCTCACAGGCAGGGGTGTGGAGGGTGGATTACGGTCGCGAGTATCGAGAGTTCTGGGGGCATACGTGCTTCAAAGGTCCGGGCAGTGTGCGATGGGTCGCCGGGGAGCGACTGATTGCATCCTCCGGTGATGACGGAACCCGTCTGTGGGACCCGGAGACGGGCAAACAGATCGGATTGCTCCCGGTGAATGGAAACACTCTCCAGTTGAGCCCCAACGAATCGTCCTGGTACTCCGCGGGTCCGTCAGGATATTACCGCTGGCCCGTCGACCAGCGCGCGAAGGAGAATCGACTTCGGATCGGACCTCCCGAAGCACTCCACGAAACAGCTCGTCACGGAGTCAACGGGCTTGATGTGAGCCGGGACGGTCAGTTTCTCGTCATGTGGGACCGTCCGCGGGGGCAAGTCATTGTGCGATCCACGACCAACCCCACCCAACAGAAGACGTTCTCGGGTTTCCGGGAACTCTCGGGAGCACGCATCAGCCCGGATAACCGTTGGCTGGCTATTGGAGGATGGCCTCACCCCTTCCTCCACATCTTCGACCTGACCACGGAAGAGTGCGTCCACAAAATGCCCCTCGTGTCGTCGGCTCGCTACGCTTTCAGTCCCGATGGCAAGTGGCTGGCGATTGGCAACACTGAAGGAGGGAAACTGGTGGAGGTCGGTTCGTGGAACACGCATCGCGAGATTCCCCCACGAAACGGGAGCCGGGCAATTGGGGCACTCGCGTTCACTCCTGATGGGAAAACACTGGCGGTGGGCCCGGCAGATCATGTGATCCAACTCCTCGACATGGAGACGCTCAGCGAGTTCGCGGCCCTCGAATCACCTTCCCCAACACCCACGGCGACGTTCCATTTCACTACCGACGGCAGCCGGCTGGCCGTCGCGTGCCAAACGCGTATCGTTCGCCTCTGGGATTTGCGTGCAATTCGTCGCGGGTTGGCGGAACTCGGCCTCGATTGGAGCGCTCCTCCGTATCCAGAATCGACCGCGCCGGGAACGCCTCCAACGGTCGAGATTAACACCACGGGCTTGAGGACTCCTCAACAGGCAGCCGCGTTCAAACGCGCGACGGAACTGAACAATCAAGCGTGGCGACTGCTTACTGGTCCCGTCGCCAAGCGCGACCCGGTCAAAGCGCTGCGCTTGATTGAGGAAGGAATCCAACTGCGACCGAATGACTCCACGCTCCTGAATACTCTCGGAGTCGCTCAGTATCGCAACGCCAAGTACAAGGAGGCGGTCGCGACATTCGAGAAGAGCCTCGCCGCCGGCAAGGGACAGTGGGACGGCTTCGACCTCTTCTTCCTGGCAATGTGTCACGAGAAACTCGGCGACAAACCGAAGGCACGCGACTGCTTTGACCGCGCCGTGAGGTGGGTCGAACTGAAGAAGAATCTTCCGCCCCCACATGTCGCGGAGTTGGAAGACTTCCGAGCCGAGGCCGAGGACGTGTTGGGGATGAACTAGAGCTTCCCACATCGCCCGAAGCTGCTCTGCGGCGGAACACGACAGAGCCAGTTCAACTCAGAATGTCTTGAAAGTAGTAGAGACCGTTTCAAAGGTCGAAAGCCGGGTTGCCGACATTCTATAGATTGCCAGATAGCCAAGATTGCCACACACA
>JAKEEV010001220.1 GCA_022616395.1 Planctomycetia bacterium
AACCGGCTCGTGGCTCGCGGATTCAGCATGGGAGGAGCCGCGTGCTGGCAGTTCGGAGTGCATTACCCTTCACTGTGGGCCGCGTGCGCTCCCGGTGCCGGTTTCAGCGAGACGCCGGAGTTCTTGCAGGTCTTCCAAAAGGAAGATGTCGTGCCGATGTGGTACGAGCGGAAGTTGTGGCACCTGTACAACGCCACTGACTACGCGCGGAACCTCTTCAACCTGCCCACGGTCGCCTACAGCGGCGAGATCGACAAGCAAAAGCAAGCCGCCGACGTGATGGCCCGCGAGATGAAGAAGGCCGGTTTGGAGTTGAAGCACATCATCGGCCCAAAGACCGGCCACGCTTACGAGAAGGGCGCGAAGGAAGAAGTGAACAAGTTGGTTGATGCGATTGTGGAGAAGGGCAAGCCGGAGTGGCCGGCGGAAGTCAAGTTCGTGACCTACACCGTGCGATACAACCGCTGCGCGTGGGTGGAGGTCGAACGGCTCGACAAGCACTGGGAACGCGGGGAGGTACACGGAACGTACAAGGACGGCAAGTTCGACGTGAAGACCAAGGGCGTGCAGTCCATCCGCATCAAACTGAATCCCAAGCACAAGAGGAACACGATCACGATCGACGGACAGACGCTATTGGAGAATTGGCCCGGCGGCGGGAACGCGGGGCTGAGCGTCGATAAGGTCAACGGCAAGTGGAGCACCGAGGAGCCGCGGTTCGACCTCGCCAAGTGGCACGGCGATCAAGGGCCGATAGACGATGCATTCATGGACCGCTTCATCTTCGTCCGTCCGACCGGCAAGCCGCTGAACGAAGTGGTCGGCAAGTGGGTGGAGAAGGAGATGAAGCACGCGGTCGATCACTGGCGAAAGCAGTTCCGCGGAGACGTCGAGATTGTGGACGACACAGAGGTGTTGAAGAACAGCCTCCACTGGGATGACGCCAACTGGATCCTGTGGGGCGACCCGCAAAGCAACGCGGTGTACGCGAAGATGGCCGACAGGTTCCCCATCAAGTGGAGTGAGAAGGGTGTGGTGATCGGCAAGGAAACGTATGACGCCAAGAAGTACGTGCCCGCGTTCATCTACAAGAAGCCGACCGGCGACACGATCTACTTCAAGTACGTCGTCATCAACAGCGGGTTCACGTTCCGCGAATACGACTACCT
>JAKEEV010000176.1 GCA_022616395.1 Planctomycetia bacterium
AACCCCGCCCGCAAGGGCGGTGGGTTCAGAGCCGGAAGCGTCAGCGACGGAACACAACCCACCGCCCTTGCGGGCGGGGTTCGCCAAGACAGCATCAATCCAGCGGTTGCGGGTATCTGCGACCGCGATCTCCTCGGTCATCGCGATCCCCGCGCCCGCGGGTGCGGTCGTCACGCGGGAAGCGCCCAGCGCTCAACTTCGGTAGCGACGCTGGGGGAAGCAAGCGAACCTCGTTGCCGTTGTGGTCGAAGCACCTCACGTTGAGCGTGTCAGGCGACACACCCACCTGACCGGTAACTTGCACTTCGAGTTTCCCGCGCTCTTCCAGAGCCGCGATCTCCTTCCTTCGCTTGTTCAGAAGGTAATTGGCCGCGTCCATGTGAATAGTGACTTGCACCAGTTGTACTGCGGGCGCGCGGTGAGCTGCCAGTTGCAAGAGTCTCATCACATCGATGGCCAGGCTCTCGCCAGTTTTTACGAACCCAGCCCCTCGGCAGTGCGGGCAGTCAGAGAAGAGACTTCGCTTGAGGCTCGGCCGGATGCGCTGACGAGTCATCTCGATTAGCCCGAACTGAGAGATGCGCAGAATCTTCGTGCGTGCCCGATCGCGCCTGAGCGCTTCTCGGAAGGCATCTTCCACCTTCCTGCGATGAGTCTCGCTTCTCATGTCGATGAAGTCGTTGACGATCACGCCTCCGAGGTCGCGCAATCGCAACTGCCGCGCGATTTCTTTGGCCGCGTGCAGATTCATCTGGAACGCGGTCTCCTCCGCGTTGTTATCCGCGCGGAAGTTCCCGCTGTTGACGTCAATCGCGACGAGCGCTTCGGTCTGCTCAATGACGAGCGACCCGCCCAGCGGCATGTCGATTCGCTTCTGGTGAATCTTGGCGATCTCGTCCTCGATGGCGTAGCGGTGGAAGAGCGGTTCGGTGTGTTCGAAGTACCGGATTCGGCTCGCGAACTTCGGCATCACGATCTGAAGGAACTCGCTGGCGTGCGCGAAGGCGGTCGGTTCATCCACCCAGATTGTGTCGATGTCCGAGGTGAAGATGTCGCGGATGGTCCGCGTAATCATGTCCGATTCGCGGTAGATTTCCACCGGGCCAGAGTACCGCTTGATCCGCTTGACCACCACTTGCCACAACCGCAACAAGTAGGCGAGGTCGTTCTGGAGTTCCTTCGCGTCTCGATCCACGGCCGCGGTGCGGACAATGAACCCAACGCCTTTGGGCGGAGCAAGGGTGGTCATGATCTCGCGCAGGCGCTTGCGCGCGTCGTGATCCTCGATCTTGCGCGACACGCCGACGCGGTTGAGACTCGGCATCAGCACCAGATACCGCCCCGCGATGCTCACGTAAGTGGAGAGAGTCGGGCCTTTGGTGCCGACCGCTTCCTTGATGACCTGAACGATGACTTCCTGGCCGCGCTTGAAGATTTCTTGGATCGGCGGCTTGGGCAATCCGCGATCCCGTCCGCTCTTCTGCCCGCCGTTGCGGAATCCTCCGCGTCCGCCACGGTCGCGGTCGCGATCTCGGTCTCCACGGCCGCCACGATCACGGTCGCGTCCGCCGCGTCCTCCACGCCCTCGATCTCCTCGATCTCCTCGATCCCCTCGATCACGATCACGATCACGCCGACCGGTTTCAAAGTCATCGTTGAACCCGCGCCCGGTCACGATCGGTTCCTGTGGTTCTTCGCCTTCGTGAGCGAACTCGCGGGCTTCTTCCTCGGCGGCTTCCGCCGGTTCGGGATCGCCGACGAATCGGTCGATTGGGGCTTCCGCTGATTCGGCCTCTTCCACTGCGTCACTCACACTCTCTGCGACTTCCTCCACCGAAGCAATCTCAGGCACTGATTCTGTTGAAGCGGAGAAGCGGTCGTTGGGCGCATCGGGGTCGAAGTCGGCCCCTCCGTCATCGAAGAACGGCTTGATCTCAACTTCGTCATCGTCGTTGGCCGAGGTGCGACGTTCCGCTCCACCCATGTACTTCGGCTTGTCGTCCGGTCCCTCGTCGCCCTCGGTCTCGTCTTCCTTCTTTTTGGTGCGACGAGTGCGCGGTTTGTTCTTCGCCTCGGCAGGCTCCTCTTTGGGCTTGCGAGCGCGCGGCTTCTTTTTCGGTTCGGCATCCTCCTCGGTCGCCTCGACCGGCACCACTGGGTCTCCGGCTTCCAGCGCGTCGAGTGCCTGGGTAATGTCGGTCGGTTCGGTTGATTCGGTCGGCTCGGCTGTATTGGGCAGTTCCACCGGCTCGCTTGCTGCCGATTCGCTCACGGGCGTCTCGACCGACTCCGCAACCGCATCGGCGACTTCCGTACCGCTCTCGGCAACGACAGGCAGCGGAGGAGGAGCCGAAGCGCTCGGCGTTTCATCCACGATCCCCGCTCCGAACTCGTCATCCTCGATTGGTGGAGCAACGACTGCCTTTCGCACCTCGACGCGAATCTTCGGAAGTGGTGGCGGTTGAGCAACTGAAGGAGCAACTGAAGGAGCGACCGACGGCGAGACTGGCGACTCGACTTCATCCACAAGCCCCGCGGCGAAGCCGTCCTCTTCTTCCTCTTCTTCCGCTGCTTCCGCTGTTTCCTCCACTTCAGCATCATCCACGATCTCAGTCGGAGCTTCACCGACTTCAACCGAATCGACTGCTTCCGCGACATCACTTTCAGGGACGGCTTCGCTCTCCTCGATCACCTGTTCTGCCACCGGTTGCTCATCCGAGATGCCCGACGCGAAGTCTTCGACCTCTGCGAACTCCTCGACGGGCGGCTCGGACGGCTGAGGAGCAAGCCACGAGGTCATTTCTTGCGCCGGACGCCCGCGATCACGCCCTCCGCGCCCTCCGCGATCTCCTCGGACCCCCCGATCACGATCTCCACGCCCTCCGCGACCGCCACCGTACTCGCGATCCATCTCCGCTTCGTATTCGGCCAAATCTTCCTTCGAGAGAAGATGTTTGTAGTAGGCCGGGTCCACATCAGAGACGTGTAAGAACCCGTTACGACCGATACCGAAGTCCACGAACGCGGCCTGAATGCTCGGCTCAATGTTGACGATGCGGCCCTTGTAGATGTTCCCGACGTAACTCTCCTGACTTGCTCGCTCGACATACAGCTCTTCCAGGACGCCATCCTCGACGATGGCAATCCGGCACTCCTCCGCCTGGAGGACGTTGATTAGCATTTCTTTCTTCATGGTGGTCCTTGTTCTTTGTCATTGGTCGGTAGTCATTGGTCAGTAGTTCCGGGTCATTCGCCGGAGTCATTGACCACCCATTGGATGATGAATGGCCAATGACCAATGACTACTGACCAATGACGAATCTCATTCCACGACCGGGCCGTTCGGGGACGCGCCCCA
>JAKEEV010000177.1 GCA_022616395.1 Planctomycetia bacterium
GAACGGTCGGTACGCGGTCTTGTGTGGATACGCGTAGACATATCCCTGATACGGGCTTCCCATCAAAACCGGATGCAACTGCGTCGCGATCATTTCGATTCCTGATTCAACACAAACTCGGTGTAGGGAACGTCCCACACAACCGGATGGGCAAGGCGATGACCAGTGTAGCCGGCTTCTCCGTAAGCGGTCCCGTGGTCCGAGCAAATCACCACCATCCACGACCCGCGACGACGCAGACCGGCGAAGAGTCGGCCAAGTTGGGTGTCAACATACTCCAGGGCTGCTGAATGCGATTCGAGGGTATCGTCTGTCGCGTCGGGCAGGTAGAAGCGGTTCGGTTGGTGGATCGCGGAGACGTTGAGGAACAGAAAGACTCGTTGGGTGAGCGGAAGGTCGGCCACGCGGGTCAGCGCGAGGTTTACTTGATGCTCGGTCGAACGCGGATCGGTTACTCCCAACTCTGACGACCAGTGGCTCTCATCGAACAGACCCGGTAACACACTTCCCAGAGGCGTGAGTTTGTTGAAGAACCCCACTCCGCCGATGCAGATCGTGTAATATCCGCGACCGCGAAACCCCGCGACGATGTCCGGCGCATCGAACACCGCGGTTTCGGCTGTCGTCGTTTCGCTGCCGGGGAACTTGAGAGCGAACAATCGCGCATGCTTGCCCGGCGTGACGGGAGTGGGCAAAAAGCCCGCGAAGAACGCCGTGTGAGCCGCGAACGTGAAGTTCCCCGGCGAGTGCCTCTTCTCCCAGCCCTCGGAGGACAGGACAGCAGAGAGGTTCGGAGTGCGTCCGGCGACGTGCAACCGCTCGGCCACATCGAAGCGCAGCGTGTCAAGTGTGATGAAAAGCACGTCGTGAGTGCCAACGAGTTGGCTCGCGTTCAGCATGACCGGATTTTACCGCCCGCGCTGGCCGTTACCATCTTGGTCGCGGGATTCCTGCGGGTGTCGTTGGGCGTGAATCGCACAACGGAAATCCTTGCCCTCTCTTTGAGGCAGTGATAACTTGCCTCTCAACACTCCCCACTTCAGTTTCAGGTTCCACCCAACGATGAATGCTCTGCTCCTCGCACTCGCCGTCATTCCCATCGCTCAGAAAAACGAGCCGCGACTCGAACTCGTCGGCGAGGTGATAAAGATCTGGGATGGAGGGAAGCACAACGCCTTCACCGATCTGATTCGCTTCAAGGATCGGTGGTACTGCTCCTTCCGCGAAGGTGATGCTCACGTCGGTGGCGATGGCAAGCTCCGCGTGCTTTCGTCTGCTGATGGGAAGAAGTGGGAGTCGGTCGCGCTGTTGGCGGAGAAGGGAATCGATCTGCGCGATCCGAAGTTATCCGAGACCGCCGACGGCCGGTTGATGATTGTCGCGGGCGGTTCAGTGTATGAAGGGAAGAAGTTGCTTGGTCGTCAACCGCGCGTCGCATTCTCGAAGGACGGTAAGGAGTGGACGCCGACCAAACGAGTTCTTGCCGAGGGCGACTGGCTTTGGCGCGTGACGTGGAGAGACGGGAAATGCTACGGAGTGTCTTACAACGCATCAGAACGCCAGACGAAGGAGGCGAAGGAAGCCGCGACGACCGGCAAGGTCGAACCCGGCCCCGCGGACTGGAAACTCAAGTTGTGGGTAAGCACCGATGGCGAGAAGTACGAACTGATTACGCATCTCGATGTGCCCGGCCACCCAAACGAGACGACACTGCGCTTTACGAGTGACGGAGAGATGGTCGCGCTGGTTCGGCGCGAGGGAGGAAACCAGAAGGGCTGGGTTGGCACAAGCAAGGCTCCGTACAAGCAATGGTCGTGGAAGGAACTTCCCGCGCGCATCGGAGGACCGAACTTCGTGGTCATACCCGATGGGCCGACCATTGCCGGTGTTCGGCTGTACGACAACAAGGTGCGGACTTCCCTCTGCGTGCTTGACCCGAAGGGCGGCAAGCTCGAAGAAGCACTGAAGCTGCCTTCCGGTGGAGACACGAGCTACGCGGGCTTTGTGTGGCACGACGGGGTGTTGTGGATGAGCTACTACTCGTCGCACGAGGGGAAGTCGGCCATCTATCTCGCGAAGGTGAAAGTTGGGAAGTGACAGAAGGGATCGAATCCATGAAGTCTCACACCGAGTATCTGACGTTCCATCTCCCCGCGAGGATGGCGTTCGTGAACATGAACTCGCCTGTTGGCGGGAGTGGGACAGCCGACCTGAGCAAACGCAACGGGCGAAGACAACGCCGATTCTCTTGAAGTATGGGCCGGGCGGGTTCAACGCGCTTCACCGCGAACTTCGCGGGAGCGTGTTCTTCCCGATTCAGATGGCGATTGTGTTAAGCAAGCGCGCGGAAAGTGATTCCCCGGAGACGGAAGGCTTTCGCGGAGGTGAGTTCTTGCTCTGCAATGTGCCGGAACGAAAGAAGTCGCGCCGGAGGGAACTGCCGGCCGGATTGGGAGACGCGGTACTCTTCTGCACACGCGACAGATTGGTGCGCGTCGGTGGAGTGTACGGCTTACAGCCGGTGAAACATGGCGCGGCTCGTGTTACAGCAGGCACGCGCTTCGTCCTCGGCGTGCCGTTCCACGAGTACAGGTGACGAATCCGAGCCGGAAGCGTCAGCGACGGTTTGCATTTTCAGGTGACGAATCCGA
>JAKEEV010001221.1 GCA_022616395.1 Planctomycetia bacterium
GAGTCCGCCATGACGAAGATCGGGTTGAACGTCGGAACTTTGCGCTCTTGTTTGCCGTCCGACGACTTCACGATCTCCGTCGAGATGCCTTCCATCAGCACCTTCGCGACCTGCTCACCGACGCGCGCCCAGATGTCGATCACCTTGTTGTAGCGCTCACCGTCCGTGATCAGACCTTCGACGTACTGATTCTCGATCTCGGTCACTTCGCCCTGCGCCGCTTCCACCAGCTTCGCTTTCTCCGGCGGAATGCGCATGTCGTCGATCGAGATCGAGATGCCCGCGGACGTCGCGTTCGTGTAGCCGATCGTTCGCAGACGATCCGCCAACAACACGGTCTCTTTCTGCCCGCAGAGTCGGTAACACTGATCGATCAGCGTACCGAGCTGCTTCTTGGTCATTGTCTGGTTGATCATCGTGAAGTCGACTTCTTTCGGCACAACTTCCGAGACCAAAATTCGACCGACCGTCGTCTCCTGCAGATCGTAGGTGTCTTTCGCATTCACCATGCGATCGGTGATGCGGCATTTGATCTTCGCTTGCAGATCGACCGCGCCGTGGTCGTACGCAACGCGCACTTCCGCCGGCTCTGCGAAGATGCGGCCTTCACCGCGCGCAAACGCGCGCTCGCGGGTCATGTAGTAACAACCGAGCACGATATCCTGCGTGGGCACGATGATCGGTTTGCCGTGCGCGGGGCTGAGGATGTTGTTCGTCGACATCATCAGAACGCGCGCTTCCATCTGCGCTTCGATCGACAGCGGCACGTGAACCGCCATCTGGTCGCCGTCGAAGTCCGCGTTGAACGCGGTGCAGACCAGCGGGTGAAGCTGGATGGCTTTGCCTTCGACGAGGACCGGCTCGAACGCTTGAATGCCGAGACGGTGCAGCGTCGGAGCGCGGTTCAAGAGAACCGGGTGCTCCTTGATGATGTCTTCGAGAATGTCCCAAACCTCGGGCTTCTCTTTTTCCACCATTTTCTTCGCGGATTTAATGGTGGTGACGTAACCCTTCTCTTCGAGCTTGTTGTAGATGAACGGCTTGAAGAGCTCGAGCGCCATGATCTTCGGCAAGCCGCACTGATGCAGCTTGAGCTCCGGACCGACGACGATCACGGAACGACCCGAGTAGTCGACGCGTTTTCCGAGCAGGTTCTGGCGGAAACGGCCCTGCTTGCCCTTGAGCATGTCGCTCAAAGACTTGAGCGGCCGCTTGTTCGGACCGGTGATCACTTTGCCGCGGCGTCCGTTGTCGAACAACGCGTCGACCGCTTCTTGAAGCATGCGCTTCTCGTTGCGGATGATGATCTCGGGCGCCGAAAGCTCTTGCAGCCGCTTGAGCCGGTTGTTGCGGTTGATGACGCGGCGATAGAGATCGTTGAGATCGGAAGTCGCGAACCGACCGCCGTCCAAAGGCACGAGAGGCCGCAAATCCGGCGGAATCACCGGAATCACTTCCAGCATCATCCATTCGGGCTTGTTTTCCGACTCTTTGAACGAGTCGACGACCTTCAACCGCTTCGCGAGCTTCTTGCGCTTCGCTTCCGATGAAGTCGCCTTCATCTCACCGCGCAATTCTTCGCTCAAAACGTTGACGTCGATGCCCGGGCGTCCGCTCGCCGGATCCGGCTCTTTCAACAATTCGCGGATCGCCTCCGCGCCCATGCCCGCTTGCAGATAATCCTCGCCGTGCTCTTCGAGGATCCGCTCGTAGCGCTCCTCGGAGATCACTTCACAGCGCTGGAACTCCTTCTGCGCCTTGGGATCGATGACGATGA
>JAKEEV010001222.1 GCA_022616395.1 Planctomycetia bacterium
ACAACCGAATCGTGCGGACCATTTTCGACCACAAACTGCCGCTCCGCCAATACTTCCAACAGAATCACACGCAACGTTTGAAATCTGTTGAACGCCCCAGGTACGCGGTTGCATTTGTCTTGCAGGCTGAAGGCCTGGGACAACGTCTGTCGCAGGCTTTCAGCCTGCCCAATCCCAACGGCCCTGCACCCAGGGCGTTGCCCTGGGCTATGTTGTCCCAGCCCTTCGGGCTGAAAACCAACTCTGTTCTCCCAGCCCTTCGGTCTAAAGAACAGACTCCCAGACTCTTTCAACAAAGCAAAAGCAACTGACAGACTGAGGAAAACAAAAACCAAGCGCGACACCGCGAGTACGGGTCGCACTTCATCCCTACGGCTTATCCAGCCTCACGCTGCCGCTGAAGACGTGGCCGACTTTGTTTCAGCCCGCGAGAGCTTTGAACGCGTCGGTCATCACGGCCGCGGTGCCGGGTGTAACCCACTTGTGGAGGTGGCGTGGTTGGGAGCGACATTCGAGTTTCCCGTGCCAGAGTTCCCGTTCCGAGCTTCCTGTCTCCGCGGATTGCGTTTCGGCTTCCGAGTGATCGCGGTTGTTCGGGGTGATTCCGTCCGCTTAGGGGCGGTTGTCGTCGCAAATCATGGGGATTGGCCCGCATTCCGGCGGAAACCTGGAGCGCCGCGAACCGGAACAGTGATGTTCCGGCAGGAGGGTCCCCGCCGCGAAGTCGGGAGGGGTGGAGTTCAGAATAGTGAATATTTGAATATTACTTGACTTTAGTTCACTTATGAGCCATAATGGGAGTAGAGAGGGATTTCGAGAAAGGGATGCCGTTGGGCATTTCCTCCCATCCTCCCTGCGCGCCGAAGCGACTCCCAACCGTCCGCTTCGCGGGTCAATGCGCGGGAAGCGCGGCGAGTCGGTCGCTGATTGCGGCCAGCATTCCGCCCGACATCGGTGTGGCCCGACGCGGAAACCTACAAAACCAAGCATCTGGGCACAGGGACGGTTAAGGCCGGGGGGGTGGCCTTTCTAAACCCCATGAAATGCAGCAAATGGTCGCCATAAAGGCCACATCGGCCCCGCCCAAAATCCACCAAACCCCATAAATCCCAGTACCAACAGAGAAAACAAAAACAGGGGGGTGGGGAGGGGGGCGAATCGACCTCCCATCACCAGTAGAGTTTGTCCAAGCTCACGTTGCCGCCGCTGAAGACGAGGCCGACTTTCTTCAGCCCCGCGAGTGACTTGAAGGCGGCGGTCAGCACGACAGCAGTGCCGACCACGCCGCTTGGCTCCACGATGAGTTTCATGCGCTCCCAGACGAGGCGCATCGTTGATCGAATCTCATCGTCGGTCACCGTGAAGACCGCTTCCACTCGATCGCGAATGACTGGCCAGGTGAGTTCGCCGGTACTCGTGAGCAGTCCGTCGGCGATGGTGTTTGGCGCGGTCTGAGGAATCCACTTCCCCGCGGCCTTCGAGCGGGCCGCATCGTCCGCGCCGAACGGTTCGGCTCCGAATACGCGAAGGCGCGGATTCACTCCCTTCCCCGCGATACACCAACCCGCGATCTGTCCCCCTCCGCCAACTTGCACAACAACCGCGTCGAGGTCGGGCACATCTTCGAGTAATTCCAGTGCCGCAGTGCCTTGACCAGCGATCACGTCGGGGTAGTCGAAGGGCGGAATGAGCGTTGCACCGGTTTCCTTCACGAGTCGAGCCGCGGTCTCTTCGCGTGCTGAAAGATTGGGTTCGCAGAGCGTGACAATTCCGCCGTAACCTTCCACCGCGGCCTTCTTCACCGCGGGCGCGGTCTTGGGCATGACGATATAAGCCGGAATGCCGCGCACGCGGGCGGCGAGGGCCAGAGCCTGAGCGTGATTGCCGCTGGAATGCGTGACCACTCCGCGTGCGGCTTCCGCATCGCTGAGCTTCCGCACCGCGTTGGTCGCTCCGCGATACTTGAACGCGCCGACTTTCTGCAAGTTCTCGCACTTGAAGAACAGCTTCCTGCCGGCGAGTTGGTCAAGCGTCTCGCTGGTCATCACTGGCGTTCGGTGAACGATTCCCGCGATGCGCTTCGCGGCTTCGCGCACGTCGGCCAGATCACAGGCGTATGTTGGCATGGTGGGTATCTCGCGGCTCTTGTGTTGGAGTCCCGGCTTCAGCCGGAAAACCAAGACCGCCTAAAGGCGGGACTCCAACACAAGACAGAAGAGCATTTCGACAGCGCAACAGGGGAACACTTCCACTTGTATTGATCGCTTCCCCCGTTATAGCTGCTGCCATCAGGAAGCGGGAAGCCATGCGGGAGACGAACATGCGGGCCGCGATCGCGCTGGCCGTCGCGCTGGCGGCGGTCGGCTGTTATCATGACAAGTACAATGTGGCCGTGCCTCCGAAGGAAGAGTACAAACTTCCTCCCGACGAGAAGCGCTACAACGAACCAGACACCGCGACCTATCGTAAACCGCCTCCCACCAAGCAAGAAGAGACGCTGATGAACCGCGACCGCGTCGGTCGGCCGGGTCCGGGAGGCGGACTTGGCGGGTTCTGACGCTTCTACCGAAGAGTTGATTGGCGCTGGCTGCACTGTCGGAGGGTCTGGCGGTTGTGGCCGGCGAATCGGCGGTAACGGTTCGGCAAATCCCTTCATCCACCCATTTCCCCAAAACCTCCGCAACGGAATCGCCTGCCGGACGATCCAGAGTTAGCCTTTCGCGTCTGACCGCGCGAATGCCTAGCTTTGGAGCTTACCCCGTGTTGTGCAGCCGGTTCATCTTCGCGGTTCTCTTCCTCACGCTTGCGACAACAGGGGCCGATGCCGGTCCCGGTTCTCTCTTTAACCGCAAACCGAAGACCGACGCGGGGAAAATCCGCTCGCTCCTTGAGACTCTCAAGAACGACCCGAACGAGAAGAAGCGCGCCGCTGCGGCTAACGAGCTGGGCGGCTCGGACGTGCGATTGAATCCGGATGTGGTGACTGCTCTGGTCAATGCGCTTCAGAAAGATTCGTCGCCGCTTGTGCGCTCGGAAGCAGCGGAATCAATCGGTCAGTTGAAGCAGGTCTTTCCGCTGGCTGGGCTGGCTCTGGAAGGTGCCGCGGAGAGCGATTCATCGCCCGCGGTTCGAGGAGCGGCCAAGCAAGCTTTGTGGGAATATCACTTGATTGGCTATCGCAGCGCGAAGGGCGCGGATGGGATCGCGGGTCAAACAGACGAACCACCGATCGCCAGTTCTCCCGGTCCGCGTCCGGCGGTGGCATTCGTCCCCGCACCACCGATTCCAGTTGCACCCGCGCCACAACTGCCCGTGCCTCCGTCACCGCAACCCGTGTTGCCGCCTGTTGTGCCGCAACCTGGTCCGCGGTTGCCGTTGCCGAATCTGCTCCCCGGTCCGCGAATGGCAATCCGCACGATGCTCAATCCCACTCCTCCGCCCGTTCTGAACCTCACAGCAGAGCCGCCGATCGCGAAGCCGCCCCAATCTTCCCCCGCGTCTCCTTCAACACCGCTCACGCCACCGCAATCGCCGGAGCCGCCCATTCGCGACAACTTCACGCCTCCGTCTTACACACCCACTCTTCCGCCCTTCAAGCCGGACCTTCCTCCGATCGTGCCGCCCCCTTCGTGAACAGT
>JAKEEV010001223.1 GCA_022616395.1 Planctomycetia bacterium
AAACTGCCGGACGCGGTCATCAAGGACTTCGAGAAATGGATCGCGATGGGCGCGCCCGACCCGCGTGGCGACTCCGCGATTGCCCCCAAGCGGCAAGTCGGCTTGACTATCGAAGAGGGACGAAAGTTCTGGGCGTACAAGCTCCCGGTGCGGCCCGAAGTGCCAGAAATTCAAAATCCGAAATTCGAAATCCGAAATGAGATCGACGCTTTCATTCTCGCGGACCTTGTGAAGAAGAAACTGGAGCCGGCAAAGGAAGCCGACCGCGCGACGCTGATTCGCAGACTCTACTACGACCTCACCGGCCTGCCGCCGACACCGGAAGAAGTCGATGCGTTTGTCAACGACAAGGACGAGGACGCTTACGAGAAGCTCGTCGACAAGTTGCTCGCGTCTCGTGAGTTCGGAGAGCGCTGGGGCCGACACTGGCTCGACATCGCGCGCTATGCGGAATCCGTCACGCTTCGCGGGTTCATCTTCAAGGAAGCGTGGCGCTATCGCGATTACGTGATCGACTCCTTCAACGAAGACAAACCGTTCGATCAGTTCATTGCGGAACAAATCGCCGGTGATCTTCTCCCCGCGGCGACGACCGAAGACCGCAAGCGGAATCTCATCGCGACCACGTTCCTGCAACTCGGTAACACGAACCTCGAAGAGCAGGACAAGAAGCAACTGCGCATGGATGTGGTGGACGAGCAGCTTGATGTGATTACCAAGGGCTTCCTCGGCCAGACCGTGACCTGCGCGCGCTGTCACGATCACAAGTTCGACCCGATCCCGACGAAGGATTACTACGCGCTGGCGGGCATCCTTCGCAACGTGAAAGCGATGGAACACGCGAATGTCTCGAAGTGGGTGGAAGTTCCGCTGCCCGCCGATCCAGAAACCGAAGCCGCTCTCAAGAAACACGATGCAGCAGTCTCAGCGCTCCAGGCGAAGATCGCAGCGGCGAAGAAACTGGCCGGCGGACCGAAACCCGCGACCGGCGTGCTCGCGGTGAAAGACGTGCCCGGCATTGTGGTGGATGACGAGCAGGCGAAGAAGGTCGGTGACTGGATGGTTTCGAGCTTCAACAAGACTTACATCGGCGCTGGCTACATCCACGACAAGGACGCGGGCAAGGGCGAGAAGACACTCACGTTCCAGCCGGAGAATGTTCCGCCGGGCAAGTACGAAGTGCGTCTTGCGTATTCGCCCGGCACCAACCGCGCAACGAACGTGCCGGTTCACGTCTTCAGCGCTGATGGCGAGAAGACAGTCGAAGTGGACATGAAGAAAGCTCCGCCGATCGACGGCCGGTTCATCTCCCTGGGCGAATACCGCTTCGAGAAGGACGGGCTGGCGTATGTGATCGTTTCCAACGAGGACACGAAGGGCCACGTCTGCCCGGACGCGGTGGTGTTTCTGCCGCTCGACAAGAAGCTGGAGAAGAAGGACGAGAAGCCGGCACCGCCGAAGGGCAATGACCCCGCCAACACGGTGAAAGCGCTTGAAGCCGAGTTGAAGAAACTCCAGGCGAGCGGTCCGAAGCGCGACATGGTGATGTCGGTGGAAGAGGAGAAAGTAATCGAGGACACGAAGGTTCACGTTCGCGGGAATGTCCACAACCTGACCGAACTCGCCCCGCGTGGATTCATGACCGTTGCTCTTCATGGCAAGCTGCCGGTCATTCCGAAAAACCAGAGTGGTCGCTTGCAACTGGCGGAGTGGATCGCGTCGAAGGATAACCCACTGACCGCTCGCGTGATGGCCAATCGCGTGTGGCACTGGCTCTTCGGCGCTGGTCTGGTCCGCACGACGGACAACTTCGGTACGACTGGCGAATTGCCTTCGCATCCAGAACTGCTCGATCATCTCGCGCTGAAGTTCCAGGCGAACCCCGACCGCGAGGTCGGGGGTATGGGCTGGAGTGTGAAGAAGCTCGTCCGCTACATCGTCCTCAGTCGCACGTATCGGCAGAGTTCGACCGGTGACGCAGCTACCGTGACCGCGGACCCGGAAAACCGGCTCTTTGGTCGCGCGAATCGTCGGCGGCTTGAAGCCGAGTGCATTCGCGACACGGTTCTGGTCGTCAGCGGCAAGCTCGATCTGACTCGCGGAGGACCGACGTTCTCCCTGTCGCTCGCTTCGGACTACGGCTACAAGGCGAACTCGCTTCGCCGAAGTGTGTATCTGCCCGCGTTCCGCAACGCGATGCCGGAGATGCTCGAAGTGTTCGATGCGGCCGACCCGAGCACGGTTACGGGCAAGCGCAACAGCGGCACAGTCGCTCCACAAGCGCTATTCATGATGAACCATCCGTTTGTGCTCGACCAATCAAAGTTCGCCGCGACGCGATTGCTCGGTGAGAAGCACGCGGACGATGATGCGCGTATCACGCGAGCGTATCGCCTCACCCTCGGCCGCGAACCAACGAGCGGCGAACGCGAAGTCGCGAAACGCTTCCTGAAGGGCAAGAACGAGAAAGACGCCTGGACAGCGATATTCCACGCGCTGTTCGCGTCTGCTGAGTTCAGGTATGTGAATTGATGCTTTCGTAGGTGCCGCGAGCCGAGCGGACCACACTCCCAAGCCCGCCTCGGCAAGGCGGGCCTACCAAGAGCGCTGTCATGCTCCCACTGTCTCGTCGCGATTGGCTTGCTCAAACTTCCTGTGGGTTCGGCGCGCTTGCGCTTGCGGGGCTTGCGGCTGAGGAATCGCGCGCAGCGCCCATCGTCAATCCGCTTGCGGCAAAGCCGGGGCATCACAAGGCGCGCGCCAAGCGCATAATCTTCCTGTTCATGCAGGGCGGGGTGTCTCACGTCGATTCCTACGACTACAAGCCGACACTGGAGAAGGAAGACGGCAAGCAACTGAAGTTCGATGATGCCCGCATCATCGCGAACACCGGCATGCGCGGAAGCACTCAGCGCGTGATGAAGCCGCTGTGGAAGTTCGCCCAGCAGGGCAAGAGCGGCAAGTGGGCATCGAACCTGTTCCCTGAAGTGAACAAGATTATCGACGAGTTGTGTTTCATCCACTCGATGCGAACCGAAGGTGTCGCTCACGGCCCAGCAACTCTCTTCCTCCACTGCGGTTCAACGAACTTCATCCGTCCGAGCATGGGTAGCTGGGTTCTGTATGGGCTTGGTAGCGAGAACGCGAACCTGCCGGGCTTCATTTCCATTGCTCCCTCGAACGGCAACGGCGGCGCGCGCAACTACGGCAACGCGTTTTTGCCCGCGATCTATCAGGGCACACCGATCGGCCGCGCTGGTGGACCGGCGTCTGATGCAACGATTCGCAACCTCGCACCGCAGCTTCCTCCCAACGTCACTCAGGAACACTTCGACTTACTGCGCGAACTCAATGCCGAACAACTCAAGCAGAATCCGGATGACGCGGAGTTAGAAGCAGTCGCGGCATCGTATGAACTGGCGTGGCGGATGCAGAAGAACGCGCCGGACGTGATGGACATCGCAAAAGAGACAACCGAGACGCAGAAACTCTATGGCATCGGTACGAAGGAGACCGACAACTTCGGCAAGCAGTGCCTGATGGCTCGCCGACTTAGCGAAGCGGGGGTGCGCTTCGTGCAAGTGACCTACGGCGACAACTCCGCGAACCCCGCGTGGGACCAGCACTCGAACTTGCCCAAGCACGGCGACCACGCGCGAGCGGTGGACAAGCCCATCGCGGGGTTACTCACAGACTTGAAGCGCCGGGGCTTGCTCGAAGACACGATTGTGTGGTGGGGAGGCGAGTTTGGCCGAACGCCGTATGCGGAGAAGAACGGCACAGGCCGCGATCACAACCCCGGCGGCTTTACTGTGTGGCTGGCCGGCGGCGGCTTCAAGCCCGCGTGTTCATTCGGCGCAACCGACGAGTTCGGCGCCGCGGCAGTCACCGACAAGGTTCACATGCACGACCTCCACGCGACGATCCTTCACCAACTCGGACTCAATCACGAGAAGTTGACGTTCCAGTACACCGGCCGCCCCTTCCGCCTCACCGACGTTCACGGCCGCGTGGTGAAGGAAGTAGTGTCTTGATAGTAGCCCGCCGCGGAGCGGCGGTGTTCTCAACGAGCCGCGACTGCGAGGGAGCGGGAGGTTCGGTAACCGCTCCCTCGCGGTCGCGGCTCGTTAGATTACTGACTGACTCCACGAGGCGGCTTTGTTTTTTAGCCGCGGAGCGGCGTCGGATGGTCGCGGCGACTTGTCCTCATCGTCCAGGTCGCCGCGATCTGGGTTTTCAGCCGCGGAGCGGCGTCGGATGGTAGCCAGGGGTGAAGCGAGCGCAAGCGAGCGCAACCCCTGGAAACGTGGACCCAACAAATCACCAAGCCCCGGAGGGGCGCCGGAAACACAGCGGGTGCCCCATGCCGCAATCGTACACGTGTCTGCACTACCACCTCGTCTTCAGCACGAAGAACCGCGTGCCGGCGATCTCGCCAGAATGGGAAAAGCGGCTCTGGGAATACCTCGGCGGGATCGTGCGCGACCTCGGCGGCATTCCAATTCAGATTGGCGGAGTGGAAGACCACGTTCACTTACTGGTCACGTTGCGGCAAGAACCGGCGTTGAAGGACGTGCTGCGCGAACTGAAAGCCGGTTCGTCGGTGTGGGTTCATCGCGAATTCCCGGAGGTTCGCGAGTTCGAGTGGCAGGTCGGTTACGGCGCGTTCACGGTCAGTCACTCCAACATCAGCGCGGTGAAAGCGTACATCGCAAACCAGCGCGAACACCACAAGAAGCAGAGTAGCAAGGACGAGTTCCGGGCGCTGTTGGAGAAGCATGGGATTGCGTTCAAGGAAGAGTATCTCTTCTGAAGGCAGGTTCCGGCGCCCCTCCGGGGCTTCATTGTTATTTGTCACCGGTTCCAGGGGTTTCGCTCGCTGCGCTTCGCTTCACCCCTGGCTACCATCCAACGCCGCTCCGCGGCTGAAAACAGTTCACTCCTTCCCCAGATTCCGCCCAGGTGCTTGCAATGGCTACGTCAACGTGTTCAAACTGTGGCCGACAGGCAAAGATGCCCGACGACGCAAAGTTGATTCTCGTCCACGGTCCAAGAGATGAATCGGGACTGAATCATTACTACCTATATTGTCGCTCATGCCACAAAGTCACTGATCTGGAGCCTGCGGGCTGTTTGAGTCTGCTCACGTTCACTTTTTTCCGACCCGTCGGAGTTATTGACCCCGTCGAGGTGCGAGACAAACATCCCGAAGCCTTCGGCATCTTTGCGGAAAAGATTCAACAGGCAATGCGAGAAGATGGGATTATCCGGTAAGCCAGTGTTGTGAGTCGTGCAGGATATAGCTATACTGACACTTGTTCAGTTAACCAACAGGAGGACTTTCGATGCCAAGCCAACGACTTCAACTGCAACGGGCAGAGGCTCGATACAGAGAGTTTCACAACTACTTATCCGCGAGCCAAGCCTACAACGGCTACCGCGACCCCATCCCGCTTCCCATCCCCATTGAGGTGACTCGTCAGGCAGTGCTGGATTGTTTCCTTGCGAGAAATCCCCAGTTCGATCAGTTTCGTGCGCATCTCGCGGAGTTCCGCCGTGAAATCTTCCCAACCGTGTTCCACCTCGCTAAAGACCGTTGGGAAGCTGTGAGTAAGAACACGTGACACCGCGACGCACTCGCTGTAAAGCAGGCGCGGATCATTCCGCGCCTGCTTTCGTTTCCCAGGCTATCAGTCATCGCTCGCCCCTCATCATCTGCCCGGCTTTCACGATGCCGCCTTGCATGACCGCGATGAAGCGCGAACGGTCTTCGAGTACGGAGATGTCCGCCGCTACGTCGCCATCGACAACGAGGATGTCGGCGAGCTTGCCCGCTTCGAGCGTGCCGAACTCTTTCCCCCGACCCATGATCTCCGCGCCGGTGCGAGTGGCGCAGGTAATCACTTCCAGCGGCGAGAAGCCCACATACTTCACGAAGAAAGTCAACTCCTTCGCGTAGTCGCCGTGCGGGTTCCACGCGAAGCCGTAGTCGCCTCCCATCCCCAGCCGCCCGCCGGCCTTGAGTATTCGTCGTGCGCTTTCGGCACCGCCTTCGAGCGTTTCCTGGTGAGCGTCGATCACCTTCTGCGGGTGGCCGAACTCCGGGCCGCGTTTGATGCTCGCCCACTCAAACTGTAACGCCGGCACCACCGGCACATCGCGTTTAAGAAGCATCTCCAGGCCTTCGTCGTCTATGAAGCTCGCGTGTTCGAGCGTGTCGTAACCGGCCTTGAGCGCGTTCTTGATGCCCTCGGTCGCGCGGCAGTGGCCGGTCACCTTCAGCTTGTGATTGTGAGCCGTGCCGACGACCGCGTGCATCTCGTCGAAGGTCATGCAGAGTGTATGGTGGTCGTTCGCGTCCGGTGTAGCTGCATCACCAGTCGGGTAAGTCTTCACCCACTCGACTCCGTCCTTCAGGAGCTTGCGCACCGCGGCGCGCGCTTCGTCTGGTCCATTCACGAGCATCACAAGCCCTTCCATTCCGACTTTGCGGAAGTCCGGGTTCCAGTCCATCATCCCTCCGACGCCGCAAATCTCTCTTCCACTTGCCGCGAGCCGCGGGCCGGGGCAGATGTCGTTCTCGATGGCCTTCTTCAGCCACACATCAATGTTGAAGAGGCTTCCTCCGCTGCGCGCGGCCGTGTAGCCGCATTCGAGGGCAAGTTTGGCGTTTGCAGCGGCAAGCAGAGTGACGTATTCGACCGGGTACTTGATGTCGAGGTCTTCGAGTTGCGCGACGTTCACATACGTCGGGTGGAAGTGAGCTTCCACCAGTCCCGGCATGATCGTTCCCCCGCGCGCATCGATTCGCGTGGCGTCTGGTTCGACTTGTGGCGCTCCGCGAACCGGACCGGCATAGGCAATGCGGCCGTCGCGGATGACGAGCGCTGAATCACGAATCGGCGGCTTGCCGGTGCCGTCGATAAGCGTGCCGTTGGTGATGATTGTTGTGCCAGAGGAGAGTTTCATGGAGAGTCTTCTTTGTTTCAAACGAGCCGCGACCGCGAGGGAGCGGGCAGACTCAACCGCTCCCTCGCGGTCGCGGCTCGTTAAGACACCGCTCGCGGAGCGAGCGGACCACACTGAAAACCGCCGCGGAGCGGCGGGCTACTTTCACACCAGTTTCCAGCCCTTGCGGTATCCGCGGCGGATGAACGCATCGGCTTCGGGGCAGTTCTTCGCCTTCATCGCCTCCGCGTCCCATTCGAGTTTCTTGCCGGCGCGGAACGCGACGTTGCCGAGGTGATTCGATTCCGTCAGCCAGCCCGCGTAGTTGAAGTTGCAAGTGGTTGGCGCGCCGGTCTTGCACGCGTGAATCCACTCCGCGTAGTGGCCGAGCGACTTCGGAATGGACTTCTCTGGCCGCGCGACGCCCTCGAACTGCTTTTCGGGAAGCAGCACATGCTTGCCGTACTCGGAGAGTACCATTCCCTTCTCGCCGATGAACAACACGCCGTTGGGCCACTGCGGAATCTTCTTCTCGGTCCAGATGGTCGGCTTCTCCGTGCCCTGGTACCACGTCATTTTCACCGCGGGCATCTTCTCGCGCGCCGGGAACTCGTAGATCGCTTGCATCGACGCGGGCGCGATTTCGGGATGCGGTTTCGGTCCCTTCGCTTCAATCGTGAGCGGAGCTTTCAGCTTGAGTGCCCAGAAGGGAAGATCGTTCCAGTGCGAACCGAGGTCGGACATGGTGCCGTTGCCGAAATCCCACCAGCGGTACCACTTCGGCCCCGGCACATACACCGGATGGAATGGCCGCGAAGGCGCTGGGCCAAGCCACAGATCCCAGTCGAGATTCGCGGGCGGAACGACTGACTCCTTCGGCCGGTCGACAAGGCCCACCATCTGATCCTTGAATGACGGGTGGTTCTCGAACTTCTTCGCTTCTTCAACGGATTGCAAGCCCCACGCACGAGACACCCACACGTGAACTTCCTTCACCGGGCCGATGACGTTCGACTGAATCAGTTCGACCACGCGGCGGTAGTTTTCGGTCGCGTGGTTCTGAGTGCCCATCTGAGTCGCGAGTTTGGTCTTCGCGGCGGCTTCTCGAATGACGCGGGCTTCCCAGACGTTGAGCGTCAACGGCTTCTCGCAGTAAACGTGCTTGCCGAGCTGGATCGCGGTCAGCGTGGCGATGGCGTGCGTGTGTTCGCAGGTGCTGACCACGACCGCGTCGAAGGTCTTGGCGGCCTTGTCGTAGAGTTGCCGGAAGTCGGAGAACTTCGCGGCCTGCGTGTGCTTCTTGGCGGCGGTCTCGACGGCGTTCTTGTCCACATCGCACAGAGCAACGATGTTCTCGCCTTCAACTCCGCGCATGTTGGCGGCCCCGCGACCGCCCGAACCGATCATCGCGATGTTCAGCTTCTCGTTCGCCCCGCGAGCGCGGAGGAACATCGGAGCGGCGAGCACAGCCCCAGCGGCAGCAGTAGACTTCAGAAACGTGCGGCGTGAGAGAGACTTGTTTGGCATGACGGCTCCTGTAGTGAGGGAGAAGGCGAGCCAGCCCCGATTATCGACGCGAACGCGACCGACACAAGCGGAAAGAGCGCGTCACGGGGCGAGAGGGTATCATTGGGGGAATGATCCGGAACGAGACGGTCGAAGGGCGGAGGGCGAGCGATGACCGAAGCGGAATGGCTGACGACAACCGATGTCGAGAAGGTATTGAGCAACCTTTCCGGGCCCCTCAGCGCCCGCAAGCTGCGGCTCGCCTACTGCGCTTGCCTTCGCAGTGACGCGGTCTGGCCGTTCGTGGTATCGAAAAGCAGCCGCCGGGCCGTGGAGATAAGCGAGCAGTTCGCAGAGGAACAAATCGGCGCAAGGGAACTTCGGACAGCGCGGACCAGCGCCCACAGCGCCTGGGCCAGGATAGGGCCGCTTAAACCGCCCCAGTACGCGGCGGCCGAACTGGCTCATAACGCCTGTTGGCTCGACGCCATGCTCCTCCGTGAGGCGCTTGTGGTCCTCAGACGACTCGTGCGAGCGGGGCTGCCCATCCCCGCGGCTCCACTCCGCGAGATCTTTGGCAATCCGTTCCGGACGGTTGAGTTCAACCCGGCGTGGCGAACGTCGGATGTGGTTCTGCTTGCACGCGGGATTTACGAAGAGCGAGCGTTCGACCGAATGCCGATTCTGGCCGATGCGCTTCAAGATGCTGGGTGTGATAACGACGAGATGCTGAACCACCTTCGTGCTGTGGATGTGATTCACGTGCGCGGATGCTGGGCGCTCGATTTGGTGTTGGGCAAGGAGTGAAGCTTTTTTGCAGCCGCGGAGCGGCGTCGGAATGTAGCCAGGGGTGATGCGAGCCGAAGGCGAAGCGCAACCCCTGGAACACGATCCACACAAACACCAAGCCCCTCCGGGGCTTCATTTCCTAACGCATTGGTTCCAGGGGTTACGCTCTGTCTTCGTCGCTTCACCCCAAGTCGACCATCTCTCGCCCCTACGGGCAACGCCGTGAAAGACTTTGCGGGAGAGAGTCCCCGAAATCCAAGGGCTTTTGAAAGCGGTGCGCCCGAAGCCCGCAAATGTTGACCTGCCAACTTG
>JAKEEV010001224.1 GCA_022616395.1 Planctomycetia bacterium
GCGAACGCTTCGGCTTCGACCGGGCTTGTGTCATCCTTGCCGAAAGTCCACTGAACCGGGTCGAAGAAGTGCTGACCCATGTCACTCAGTCCGCCGCCCTCGTAGTCCCAGTAACAGCGGTGCGTTCCTCCGAATCGCTCGGTCACGAACGGCTTGAGCGGCGATGGGCCGCAATACATATCCCAGTCGAGATTTTTCGGAACGGTGGACGGCTTGAGGTTCGGCTTTCCGCTCCACTCGCGAACCTTGAAGCCGCCCTTCTTGATGTAAACGCCCTTGCATTCTTTCAGCAGTCCGCTGCGCATGATCTTGTGCGTGAGAATGTTGTCCTTGCTTTTGCTCGCGCTGAATCGACCGAAGGTACAGACTTGCAGCACCCGACCGTAACGCTTCGCGGCATTCACCACCGCGCGGCCTTCGCCAATGCATCGCGTTAGCGGCTTCTCGCACATCACGTCCTTGCCCGACTCCATCGCGGCCACCGAGATCAGCGCGTGCCAGTGCGGCGGAGTGGCGATGGCGACAAGGTCAATGTCCTTGCGATCCAGCACTCGGCGGAAGTCGGTGTAAACTTCCTTGTTGTCTGCTCGGTCAAGGAAGCGAACATCGCACCTGGCAAGTTGCCTCACCTCCAATCCGCGACACATGTCGGAGTAAGTTCCTCCTCCGCGGCCACCGACTCCAATGAGCGCGCCGCCGAACGTATCGCTTGGGGCGATGAATCCCCTGCCGCCCAGAACGTGCCTCGGAACGATCAGCGGCCCCGCCCCAACGACTCCGGCCGTCTTGAGGAAGTCGCGGCGGTTCACGCGGGTTCGGTTCGACATGAAAAGCCCTCCGAAGTGTTCTCACTTGCGAGCTAAGGCGGTGGGTAGGATGAGTCAAGAATCCCATGCCGGAGGGGACAATACAAGAGGGGAGTCGGCCCGGAACGAAAAGCGGGGCAACCCGCCGGCGCTCAATCTCATCCCACTTTCCACGCGATTGGCACTTTTTTCTTCCAATTCGTTCCTTTCGTGTCAACTACGTAGTTGAACGCCCAGTTCGGCGAGCCACTGGGCGTCCCTCCTACTCCCCGGAGGCGCTCTCTCATGGCTGTTGACGCGGAGATTGGTTCGGAATGTCTGGCGACACAGTCAGACGATCCCGACGAGCCAGACACGGACAAGAACAAGCTGTTCTTGCGCCTGTTCCTCCAAAACGAACGCCGGCTCTACGCCTACATCCTCACAATCCTGCCGAACCGCGCGGACGCGGACGATGTGCTCCAGGAAGCGAGTCTCGCGATGTGGGACCGCTTCGATGAGACCAACCCACCAAACGATTTCCTCGCGTGGGCGCGCCGGGTGGCGTATTACAAGGTGCTCGACTTCTACAAGAAATCGGAGCGCCTGCGGGTGCGGCTCAGCAAGGTGTTCCTGGAGCGTGTCGCCGAGACCGCCTCGGAACAAGCCGATGTGCTCAGACTCGATGACC
>JAKEEV010001225.1 GCA_022616395.1 Planctomycetia bacterium
CAGAGAAGAGGAACCCGTAACGCGGTGTCACTACAATGATCGCGGGGTTTCACAAACCCCCGCCCCGATCAATTCCATTTCACGCTGAACCAACACAGGTGCTGGGTGTCTGTCGGCGCATCCTGCGCAATCCTGCTGATGCAGACGATGCGTTTCAGGCTGCGTTCCTGGTGCTGGCCCGCAAAGCCGCGACGATTGGCACACGCGAACTGCTCGCTCAGTGGCTCTACGGAGTCGCTTACAACACCGCCCGCAAGCTCCGACAAGCGAACACCCGACGAGCGACACGCGAACGACCGCTTTCCGAATCACCCGAACCGCACGCGAACACACCCAACCCACACGCCGAACTGCTCGCGATCCTCGACGAAGAACTCGGGCGATTGCCCGAACGCTACCGGGCCACAATCGTGCTGTGCGATCTGGAAGGCAACACTCGTAAGGAGGCAGCGCGGCTGATGGGTTGCCCGGAAGGAACGGTCGCGGGCAGATTGGCACGCGCTCGGGCGATGCTGGCGGCTCGGTTGGCTTCGCGCGGAGTAGCTCCGGCCGTGGGGTTACTCTCCGCGATACTGACAGAGCGCGTGACGCTCGCGGCTTCGGCCGTCGTGGGTGTGGGGCGAGCGGTGAGTGTGTCGAATCTGGCTTCTGCCACCGCGAAGGGGCTAATCTCAAGCCGAGTTGCGGACACAACCGAAGGAGTGCTGAACGCCATGTTCCTGACAAACGTCCGAACGGTCGCGGTTGCTGCTCTGTGTTGCGGACTGCTGTTCGCGTGCGCTGCTGGCTTCTTGCACTTCGCCAGTGCGCAACCCGCGCCCGGCGATCCGATGATGCCTCTCGTGACGGAGGACAAGGCCAAGCCGCCTCCGATGGAGAAGCCCAAACCGCCGGCGATGGGTGAGAAGGTGCTGACCGCATTTCCGCTCAAGAAGCTCGATGCCGAAGCGACCGCGAAGGTGCTTGCCAAATCCTTCGACGCGAAGCTCGCGACCATCACGCCGATGCCAGACGAACACGCGCTGCTCATCTTCGCCGACGCGAAGACAACGAAGGAGATCGAGGAAACGCTCGTGAAGCTGGGAGAGAAAGCTCCGAAGAAACCGAGTGTGGTGCCGGTGAGTCCGGCTCTTGATGTTACCGAGACCGCTACACTCGTTCGCAAACTCTTTCCGCCAGATGTTGTGATTATCCCGGTGCCGGCTGACCAAGTTCTACTTGTCTACGCAAGCGACGAACAGACACGAGAGATACGCAAGTTCATCCGCCCTCACCTGCAGACACTGGAAGAACCAGCGAAGCCCGCGCCTGCAGGGGAACCAAAGAAGTACACATTCCGGTTCAAGAATGCAAAGTGGGGCGATGTGCTCGACTGGTACGC
>JAKEEV010000178.1 GCA_022616395.1 Planctomycetia bacterium
CTCAGCGGGCTACGTGAGTTGAAGATTTCACAGATAGAGCATCATGCGGTAAGAATCGCGGAACTCGTCGCGTCTTCCGAATCGCTCGCGGGGCTGGAGTCGGTTACCTTCTGGCAGGACCAGTTCCCGCTTGGTGCAGCGCTTGTGATAGCTGGCTCGAAGACGCTTCGCCCCCGCCGGCTCACCGGTTTGGGGAGTAACTGCGGAGATGCCGGTGCTCAAGCTCTGGCTCAATCGCCTGTGGTTTCACAGTTGGAGTCGTTGAGCCTCAGCAGTAACCAACTCACGGCGGCGGGAGCAATCGCTCTGGCCGAATCATCAGCCCTCGGTCCGCTCTGGAAACTCGACCTCTGCGGGAATCCGATCGGAACCGAAGGCGTGACGGCAATCGCACGAAGCCCACGACTTGCCGGGCTGCGTGTGCTGTCGCTTTGGGCTATTGATCCTGGACCGGACGCTCTCGCGGAGTTGGCTCGCTCCGAGCAACTTCGCAACCTCCGTTCGCTGAGTTGGAGGCACAACAACCTCTCCGCAAACGCGGCGAAGGCGTTCGCCGATGCCCCGCGTTCGCTCAACTGCGTGTGCTGGACCTTTCCGACAACAAGCTTGACGAGGGCGGAATCACTCAACTCTCCTCCTCGCGGCATCTCACTCGACTCGAACGTCTGAGCCTTGAGCGGTGCTGGCTCCAGCAACCCGAAACTGCCGCTCTGGCAAGAAGTGAGCCTCTGCGGGCACTGACCCACCTCGACCTCGGTCACAACCGCCTCGGTGATGACGGGGTGAAGGCTCTCGTGGAGACGAACAACTTCCCTGCACTTCGCGAATTGAAATTGAGCCACAACTCCATCACCGACACAGGCGCGAAGGCTCTGGCAAAGTCGCCTCAAATGGAAACGGTGGAAGTGTTGCTGTTGGATAATAACAAGATCGACAATGTTGGAGCCAGAGCGCTGATCGACTCGCCACATCTGAAGAATCTCAAGCGACTCGAAATCGACTACAACAAGGTGTCGCGCGCGGTGAAGGAAGTCATCGCCAGGCGGTTCAATCAACAGGC
>JAKEEV010001226.1 GCA_022616395.1 Planctomycetia bacterium
ATTTCAACCACCAGTTCGCCGCTCACAAAATCCACCAGCAGCGCCATCAGTTCTTCGCAGGTCATGACGCCACCCCTTCCTCGAAGTGCGGGGCGAGCTTGTCTCGCATTCGCATTCGCGCACGATGCAGCCGACTTTTCACCGCTGGTAAACTCAAGCCAAGTATTTCACCGATCTCCGAGTTCGGCAACCCTTCCACATCGGCCAGCACATACACATCGCGAAACGGTTCGGGCAACTCCGCGATCGCCTTCTCGATAATCTCCTGCTGCTCGGCGGCCAGGATCGGCTCGTCGGGCGAGACGTTCCAGCGTTTCACTGGAGCATCGGGAGCAGCGACCTCCATTAACTCATCGGCCACCTCGCCCGCTTCATGCTTCTGGCGATTGGCGCGCTTCGCCCGGTGAGCAAGGGCAGCGTTCACCGTGACGCGATGCAACCACGTGGAGAGTTGCGCGTCTCCGCGAAACGTGTCCAGCTTCCTCACCACCTGAAGAAGTACGTCCTGGGTTACGTCCTCGGCGTCGGCATCGTTACCGAGCATTCGCCGGGCGAGGTTGTAAATCCGCGGAGCGTATTCGCGGAAGACTAACTCCGGCGAAAGTTTTTCGGGTATCGGTGCAACCATGCTACGGCTCGTGGGACGCTCGCGGGCGAAGAGCAAGCTTGGTTATACGATAAGGCTTGTCACCAACTCCACCAACCCTGTTTCGCCACATGACGAAAGCCGCACTGTTCGACTTCGACGGCACGCTGGTCGATAGCTTCGGCGCGATCACTGCCAGTACCAACCACGTTCGCCAGTTCTACGGTCTTCCTCCGCTTCCTCAGGAGGAAGTGAGCAAGTTCGTCGGCTACGGGCTGGCTCAACTGATGGCGGATCTGGTCCCCGGCGCGCCAGTGGAAGAGGCAGTTGCCCGCTATCGCGAACATCACAAGCGCGTGATGCTCACCGACACGCGGCTCATGCCGGGCGTGGCCGAAACAATCCCTGACCTGGCGCGCCACGGATTGCGGATGGGCGTGTGCAGCAACAAGCGCGTCGAGTTCACGCGCGAGTTGGTCCGCGCGCTGGGGTTGGGTGATTATTTCGCCTGCGTGCTGGGGCCGGACGATGTGGGGAACCGACCCAAGCCAGACCCCGCGATGCTTCTCGAAGGACTCACGCGACTGAATGTTTCGCCCTCCGAAGCGGTCTATGTCGGCGATATGGACGTGGACGTACAGACCGCGAAGGCTGCCGGCGTGCGGGTGTGGTTGATCCCCGCGATCAGCAGCGCGAACGAAGATGCAGTACCGGATCGCGTGCTGAGTTCGTTCGCGGA
>JAKEEV010000179.1 GCA_022616395.1 Planctomycetia bacterium
CGCGGCTTCACGTGGTACCCGTATAACTCGCTAGCCAATTTCGACCACCTCGAACGGCTACTGAAGGGTGAGCGGTGTGACTTCGTGGAGCTTGTCCGTGGCGGACCGATCCTCGACGTGGGTTGCGGGGACGGGGAGTTGGCATTTTTTCTGGAATCGCTTGGATACGAAGCGGCGGCGATCGACCACCACTCGACGAATTGGAACGGCCTTCGCGGAGTCACACTCCTAAAGAAAGTGCTCGGTTCATCCGTAGAGATTCGAGAGATCGACATTGATGCGCAGTTCCGTATTGAGGGCGGGCCTTATAGCCTTGCTCTCTTCCTCGGCGTACTTTACCACCTCAAGAACCCCTTCTACGCGCTGTCCACGCTCGCCCGCCACGCAAGGTACTGCCTGTTGAGCACAAGAGTGGCGCGTTTCACGCCCGGCAGGCGGTTCCGCTACCACGAATTGCCGATGGCCTATCTCGTCGACGAATTCGAAACCAACGACGACCCGACGAACTATTGGATATTTTCCCAGGCTGGATTGCTGCGGCTCTTTAAACGCTCGAACTGGACGACATGCGCGTACATGACGGTACCGAGCCGCAAGCCTTCCGACCCTGTTTCACCGGAAGGCGACGAACGCGCCTTCGTACTTTTGAGGAGCCCGGTGGTGGAACTGGCACGCGAACTGCTCGTGGGCTGGCACGAACTGGAATACAATGCGTGGCGCTGGACAGAACGGCGGTTTTCAGTGGCATTTTATCCGGCGGAGTGTGGCAACGCTCGCTTGCGACTGGCCTTTACGATTCCCGAAGCCGTCGCTGACCGCCTCATCGGAGTCACGATTCACGCCCGAGTCAATGAGCATTCGCTCGCGCCAGAATCGTACCCCGAGCCAGGCGTGCACAACTACGTGCGGGAAGTTCCTTCAGAAGCTCTGAAGTCGAGGCCGGTGAAGTTCGAGTTCGAGCTTGACCGCGCGCTCCCCGGAGACAAGCTAGATGCTCGCGAGCGCGGGATCATCGTGACCTCGGTCGCGTTAGAAACCGGCCCGGCGGCAAGCTGAAGCCCACGCGTGGTTCATCGCAAGTCTTCAGCATGCGGGCATTAGACAGCGGCGTCCGCCCGGCGAGCAGGAACGGCTCGAAAAGAGCAGTGATCCGACTTCGC
>JAKEEV010001227.1 GCA_022616395.1 Planctomycetia bacterium
AAGGGTTCCGTTCCTTCCGCCTCCAACTTCAGCGGACTGAAGCTTTATCTGGATTGCGACAGGATCGTTGACGGGCAGGTGATCGACGCGGTCTCCGGCAAGCCGGCCGGTAAGTTCAGCGTCCTCACCCAACTGGTGGACGGTCCACGCGGAAAGGCTCTGCGGTTGACTAACTTGGAGAGGGGTCGCCCGTTCGACGACGAGAAGTGGCCCAATCTCCTCGAAGCAGCGAATTCACCCTTCCTCATCGACCCAACGCTGTTCCGCATACCGGCGGACAAGCCGTTCACAATCGCATTCTGGGCACGCAACACCCCGGAGTCGCAGAAGCAGTTCCCCACCGGCGTGTTCCAGATGCAGGCGAAGGAGAAAGGCGCTCTGGGCTGCGCCTTTCACTTCGACCCTGAAAGGGCGACGTACAACATCTATCCAACGGTCAACGGGCGCCGGGGAACGGCGAAGCTGAACCCGCAAGTGTGGCACCACTTCACCGTGACCCGCGACGAGCGGGGGCAGATTCAGGTGCTGTTGAATGGGGAAAACTGGCCGGATGCCAAACCGGTTGTGTTGCGCGACGCTCTGGACTGCGAGGTGGTTGCATTCGCGATGCCAACGGAAGGCGAGATCGTCGTGGAGATTGATGAGTTCTGCCTGTTCGACCGCGTATTGACCGAAGAGGAAGTGAGTCAGTTGGCAGGCAGGGGCGAACAGTTGCCCAAGAAGCCCAAGCCCAAAGCCGAACCCGCGTCCGGAACCGACGGGCTGCGGTTCCATCTCGCCTTCGACGAACTCAAAGACGGGACAGTAAAGGAGAGTGTATCGGGTAAGTTCATCGGCAAAAGTGAAACGGCGGCGTTGATCGATGGCCCTCGCGGAAAGGCGCTGCGGCTTTCCCCCAAGTGGCAGGCTGGTCGCCCACCCGTGTCCGGTTTGATGCTCGACCCAGAGCTTCTTCGCATCCCCGCGAAGAAGCCCTTCACATTCGCGCTTTGGGCACGCTCGGACCCCAAAAAACCAGGGCGTTGGATGGTGATTCAGGCGATCAAGAAGGAAAGGGGCATATTTGAACAGACGCTGTACTTCGAACTCGGCCCACGACGGGTCACGGTGGATCTGGGCGATCGCCCCGCCGTCTCCAGGATAAGGGGTCTCTCGCCCGAGTGGGGGGATTGGGACCACTACGTCTTCATGCGCAACGAGAAGAACGAACTGCGGTTGTTCATTGATGGCGTGGAAGAGAAAGCGCCGAAGCCCATCATCTTCGAGGGGGCGCTGGAATACGCTTCCTTCGACCTCGCGGTCGCGCACGCGGGAGCAGTGATCCTGGACATCGACGAATTCTGCCTGTTTGACCGCGCATTAACCGACGATGAAGTGAAGCAACTCGCCGGGCGAGCGAAGAAGTAATTCGGGGCGATCATCGTACATCTGAGGGGCCAGTCATGCCGATTTCTGTTGTCTGCCCTGGATGCAAATCCAAGCTCAGCGCGCCGGATGCAGCCGCGGGCAAGCGCGTGAAGTGCCCGAAGCCCGGCTGCGGTTCGATTATCGCGGTGCCCGCGTTCGTCGCCGTCGAGGAAGCCGAGGCCCAAGAACCGCCTCCGCCTCCGCCACCAAAACCAAAAGTCAAGGCGATTGCCGTTCCGTTTGATTTCGATCAGGGCCAACAGCCGAAGTCAGCCCAGAAGAAGCCCGCCGCGATGGATTTGGATGACGACGAGCAAGAAGACGAGCCGAAGCCGAAGAAGAAGGTTCGCGCGGTGGTCGAGGATGACGACGATGACGAGCGACCCACCAAGAAGAAGAAGCGGCGAGATGAAGATGACGATGACGATGATGACCGCCCAACCAAGAAGAAGAAAAAGGGGAAGAAAAAAGCGGCCGGGATCTCGCCGGTGCTCATCGTGGGGATCGCGGTCGGCGCTCTGTTGGTGCTTGGCGGAGTCGGTTACGGCGTCTATGCGTTGGCCATCAAGAAGAAGGACGACACGGCCAACACAGGCGGAGGTGGCACGCCCGCGAAAGCCGCGGTGCCAACCGGGTGGGTGGAGCACACTTCGGAGAAGGACAAGTTCAAGGCATACTTCCCGAAGCAGCCGCTGATCGGCCCGGATGCTCCACCGGGCGGGTTTCCGGGAGCCAAACCGAAGTCCGTGACTGCTTACGCTGTCGGAGGACCGGCAGACGACTTCCGAATTATCCTGTTCGTGGCTCAGATGCAATCCGGAGCCACACCCGCAGACATCGAGTCGGTCGCCGAGGTGTTCAACCAGGGCTGGCGCGGGGCGGCAAACAGCAAGGAAGGGACCGCGACCTGGGCCAGCCGACCGGCAAAAGAGTTCGTGGTTGAGAAGAAGAACATCAAGGGACCAAGTTCGGGTATCCTCGTCCGGCAGATGTCCACCGATGCCGCCGTCTACGGCGTCGCCATCTTCAACCGGAACGGTCCAGTACCGTCCGACGTGATTAATGGCTTCTTCGATAACTTCGAGTTGTTGAACTGAGTCGCTTCGTAGGACGGCCCTTCTGGGCCGTCTGCTTTCGCGACGGCCTGGAAAGGCCGTCCTACTTGCGTTCTCAGCGCGGGATGCTGTCTCGGTCGCCGTACCACAACTCCAACCCCTCGCGGCGGGATGAACCCTTCCGCAATCCGTGCGCGATGAGCTTCACCACACCCCGCGCGGTCAACAGCGGTAACTTTCGCGCGGAAGTCACCACAACCGGCCGCGGAATGACAAACCGACCGATCCGCTTCAGCGATTGAGCAAAGGCCAACTCTTCCGCCGCGAACATCGCTTCCGAAAACCCACCAACGGCCGCGAACGTCTTCCGCGAACAAAACAGGAAGCACCCGCCGGTGAGTTTCACCATCCGGCACGCCAGCATCGCGACTGGGTACATGACGCGCGCCCATCGCGGAATGGGTTCGTCGTAACGGAACAGACAACCGCCTCCGACAGCACCGTTGCGGAGCGAACGCAGAGCCGCGCGAATCGCCGGCGGGTTCGCCTGCGTGTCTGCATCGACGAAGAAGAACACATCTCCGCTCGCGATTCGTGCGCCGGCGTTGCGTGTGGCCGCGATCTGCCGATTGTGTACGGAAATGACCTGCGCTCCGTGCGCGCGTGCAACATCAGCCGTGCGATCCGTCGAGGCATCATCGACCACGATGACTTCAAACGGCTCACCGACGGTCGTTGCGGACGCGAACACAGCGCGCAGAGTGGCTGGAAGGTACTTTTCTTCGTTGTAAGCGGGAATGATGAACGAGAGCATACGGGCATCCTCTTGGGAGAAGGACGCCGCTGGCTCTCACCGCTTTCTGAGAATTGGTTTATCGTGGTGAGGTGTGTTCGGCCTCTTGCCGCGAGACGCGAAGCACGCACGGCCGCCGTTCCCCATCGACGGCCATGATGCTCCGCGCTCGCGGCAAGAGGCCGAACACACCTCGGAAGCGAAGTTGCATTTTGAAAACCTGTTACACAACCTATCCTCATGTGAACGTCAGTATATTAAGTGGTTCTCTTCATCTGCCCCTCGCCGACGCGAACCTCTACCCACGAGATACTATATTTCCGTTCACTATTTGTCAAGGTCGATGGCGGAAGAATTTCGCGCACAAAACGAACGAACACGGGCCACCAGGCTGCCCGTGCTCGGTTCGCTCCCCTCGCTTCGATCAGTCGTCGTACTCGACGCACACGGTCCCGTTGTTGCGGAACTCGATCTCCACCTCGTAGCCGCCGCGGAACTCGAACCAGATCGACCGGCGGTCCACCTCGAAGTCCGTCAACTTCCCGCCCGGCAACACGAAGCACACTTGTACCGGTTGATGCGTGACCGGATGGATGATCCATACGTGATGCTTGCCCGGAGTCGGCGTGAAGAACCGCGAGAACTCGGCGAGTGTCACAGCCTGCGGCGCGATCGGCTGAATCGGTTGCACCGGATAGACCGGCGGCTGATAGACCGGCGGCTGATAGACCGGCGGTTGGTATGTCGGAACCACGACCGGACGATACACCGGCCGCGCGGGAATCTGCGGTTGCACGCGAACGATCGGTGGCGGAGGAGCTGGTCGGTACGCGGGCGGATGAGCAGGAGCGGTGAGTGCCAGGGAAAGAACCAGAGGCGTCATGAGTGATTACTCCGTTTGTGTCAGTTGTGAGCTGGGAACGCACGCGGGATGGGGAACTTGCGCACGCCCCTCGCGGTTCGCCGAGACTTCCGTGAAATATTCTCGCCTCTGCTGCCGTAACCATCACCGAGCACTGCTTTTTCCTTGTGTCTGCGTCGGCCGTCGGTCAATCTGATGGCCAATACCCGACCCTGCCTGAACCCAGCCGACGAGAGAGCGCCGATGCCGTCCGCGGACGTGCTGGACTTCGCGAAATTGCTCGCTCCGATTCCGGGTGAAAAGCCCACCGGAGGCGATTTGCGAGTCAACGCCGGTCCGACTTCGCTCTACTACCAGGTGAAGGACGGTCGCAACGCGGCCCGCGCGGCAGAACGACGAATCGAGGGAGGAGCAGACGAATCTCCTCCGGACTGGAGACCGGTCGTCGCCTCCGCGACCAAAGCTCTTGCGGAATTCACGAAGGATTTGGAACTGACCGCCTACTTAATCGAGGGTCTGTGTCGAACGCAGGGCTTCGCGGGACTTCGAGACGGATTCAAACTGGCGCGCGGGCTGGTCGAGAACTTCTGGGACTCACTCTATCCGGCCCCGGATGAAGAAGGACTGGCAACTACCGTCGGCCCGCTGACTGGACTTAACGGTGAGGATGCCGAAGGAACGCTGATCGCTCCGATCAATCGCGTGGGGATCACCGAATCGGCTTCGTTGGGCAAACTCGGCACCGCGGTTTACCTTCAAGCGGTCGCGGTGGCCAAGATCGTCGACCCGGAGGCACGCGAGCGGCGAATCAAGGCCGGTTCCCCAAGCATGGAGGTGGTGCAGAAGGCCGTGGACGAGACACCGGCCCCGTATTATCGCACGCTCCACGACGACCTGACCACGGCGATTGAGGAATACGCAAAACTCAACGAACTGCTCGACCAAAAGGCCGGCCGACTCGCCCCGCCTTCTTCCGCCGTTCGAGGAGCGCTCGAAGGCGTGCTCTCAGCGATCAATGACGTGGCTCGGGCCAAACTCGCCGTCACTGCCACGGCACCAGCCCCCGAGAGCGATGAACAAGGCGGACCATCGGCCAACGGTCAAGCAGGCGATAGCGGGCAAGGAGGCGAACGATTACCGACCATCCGCAACCGCGAGGACGCGCTCAACGCCATCCTCCAGCTTGGCGAATTCTTCCGGCGAACCGAACCGCACTCGATGGTCCCTTACGCGCTGGAGCAGGCGGTTCGGTGGGCACGAATGTCCCTGCCGGAATTGATGACGGAGTTGATCGGCGACGAATCCGCCCGCCGATCGTTGTTCAAGCTCGTTGGCATCCGCACTGCCTCAAACGAATGAGTTCATCCCCAACCCCAGGTGCCGCATG
This sequence comes from Planctomycetia bacterium, assembly GCA_022616395.1. Taxonomy (GTDB): domain Bacteria; phylum Planctomycetota; class Planctomycetia; order Gemmatales; family Gemmataceae; genus Gemmata. The sequence continues at coordinate 5,505 of JAKEEV010001227.1, forward strand.
GGTAGCGAGAGTTTGCAGAAGAAACTGGACCGGGTTCGCAAGCCGCGAGTCCACATTACTTACGACGTGGAGACCGAAGGCGCAACGGTAGTGAAAGAACTGCCGTTCGTTGTCGGTGTTGTCGGCGACTTTTCCGGCCAGCCCACCGAACCTCTCAAGCCGCTCAAGGACCGCAAGTTCATCCAGATTGATCGCGACAACTTCAACGACGTGATGGGCCGCATGACACCCGGCCTCAACCTGCGCGTGAAGAACACTCTCAAGGACGATGGCTCGGAACTTGGCGTGCAACTCAAGTTCGGCAACATGGACGACTTCTCGCCGGAGAAGGTCGCCCAGCAAGTCGATCCTGTCAAGAAGCTCCTCGATACACGCGACAAGCTCCGCGACCTGCTCACCAAGATCGACCGCTCCGAAGACCTCGAAGGACTGCTTGAAAAAGTGCTCTCCAACACCGAGGAACTCAAGAAGCTCGCCGAGCAGGTCGGCGCCAAACCGGAAGAGGCGAAGTGAGTCGGAAGAACCCCTCCCCAACCCCTCCCCCAACGGGAGGAGCTAAGAACTGACGTCAGTTCTTACTCCCCCTTTCCCTCTTAGGGAAGGGGGTTGGGGGGTTAGGTCATGCCTCCAACACCATTCACCCACAAGGAAATACCAATGGCCAACGAACAACAAGCCGCGGCGGGACAAACCACAACCACAGTCGAGGCCGGTAGCCTGCTCGATCAGGTGCTGACCGCGACCAAGCAAACCGAGCGCTCGCGAGCGGAGGATCTCGTCCGCACGCTGGCGGAAGAGGCGCTCAAGGGCACGGTGCAGTATTCCAAGAACATCACCGTCACCATCAACCAGGCGATCAAGGCGATTGACGCGGCGGTGTCGAAGCAACTCAACGCCGTGATGCATCACCCGGATTTCCTCAAGCTCGAAGGAAGCTGGCGCGGGCTTCATCACCTTGTGATGAACACCGAGACAAGCGCCAATCTCAAGCTGAAGGTGTTCAACGTCTCCAAGAAGGACTTGTTCAAGGACGTGGACAAGGCGGTTGAGTTCGATCAGTCGCAAATCTTCAAGAAGCTCTACGAGAACGAGTTCGGCACGCCCGGAGGCGAACCGTATGGCGCGCTCATCGGCGACTACGAGTTCACCAATCATCCCGAGGATCTGGAACTGCTCTCGAAGATGTCCAACGTGGCGGCGGCGGCGTTCTGCCCGTTCGTCACCGCAGCCGAGCCGAAGCTCTTCGGCTTCGACAAGGGGTGGACCGATCTCGCGGGCCCGCGCGACCTCGCCAAGATATTCGACTCCGTCGAGTACGCGAAGTGGAAGTCCTTCCGCGACTCGGATGATTCGCGCTTCGTGGCTCTGACCATGCCTCGCGTGCTGGCCCGGCTGCCGTATGGCGCGAACACCAAGCCGGTGGAAGCGTTCGGCTACGAGGAGGGCGAGTTCGACAGCAAGGGCGCTCCGAAGTCGCTCGACCACACCAATTACTGCTGGATGAACTCCGCCTACGTGATGGGCACGAAGCTCACCGATGCATTCGCCAAGTACGGTTGGTGTGTCGCGATTCGTGGAGCGGAAGGAGGCGGAAAGGTGGAAGGGCTGCCGGCACACGTGTTCAAGAGCGATGACGGCGACCCGGACCTGAAGTGCCCAACGGAAATCGGCATCACCGACCGCCGCGAGAAGGAACTCTCCGACTTGGGCTTCCTCCCGCTGTGCCACTACAAGAACACCGATTACGCGGTCTTCTTCGGGGCGCAATCGGCCCAGAAGCCCAAGAAGTACGACCAACCCGCCGCGACCGCCAACGCCGCGATTTCCGCGCGACTGCCCTACATCATGGCGAGTTCGCGCATCGCGCATTACTTGAAGGTCATGGCCCGCGACAAGATCGGCACGTTCATGGAAACGAAGGACTGCGAGAACTGGCTGAACAAGTGGATCACGCAGTACGTCAACTCGAACCCGGACGCGGGTCAGGAGATGAAGGCGAAGTATCCGCTGGCGGAAGCGAAGGTGACGGTGGCCGAGATTCCCGGCAAGCCCGGCTCGTACAACGCGGTCGCTTATCTTCGCCCATGGTTGCAATTCGAGGAACTCACCACCTCGCTGCGCATGGTCGCCCGCATCCCGAAGATGGGATGATGTAAGGCAACGGAGAATGGCCACAAAAAGGCACAATGGGCACAAAGAAAACCAAGACAGAACAGATGATTTAAACTGAATTGTTCTCTGTCTTCTTTTGTGCCTTTTGTGCTTTTTTGTGGCCATTCTCTTCTTCTGCTCTTGTGGCTTCCAAATGAACCGCACGGCAACCACATACGAGACGCGATACGCAGAGCCGGCTCCCGAGCCGGTTGCAGCGCCCTCGTTGCTCGACGCGGTGCTTGCGGCCACGGGCGAAGTGCCGAGTGAGGGGAAACCAGCGCCGCAAGCCAGCGGAAGGCTCGAACGCTTTCTGCACCAAACGGATGTGGGAGAAGCGGTGAAGGAATGGTTCGGCAGCATTCCTTCGACATGGAACGCCGACCTCAAGGGCAAGCTCACGCGCGCTTTGAATCGCGATGTGGCCCGCGTCGATGAACTGCTCAACGCGCAGCTCAACGCGGTGATGCATCACCCCGCGTTCCAGAAGCTCGAATCGTCGTGGCGCGGACTGAAGTATCTCGTGGATCAGGTGCCCGAAGGCGCGAACGTGAAGATTCGCGTGATGCAAGCCACCTGGAAGGAACTGACTCGCGATCAGGAGCGAGCGCTGGAGTTCGACCAGAGTCAGTTGTTCCGCAAGGTGTATAGCGAGGAGTTTGGCACGCCCGGCGGCGAACCTTACGGGATGCTCATCGGCGATTACGAACTGACTCATCGCGCCTACCCGGATCACCCCACCGACGACCTGGCGGCTCTGCGCGGGATCAGTGGCGTTGCGGCCGCGGCGTTCGTGCCGTTTATCACTGGCATCGATCCGCGCTTTTTTGAACTGGAATCGTTCACCGAACTGGAATTGCCGCTCGATTTGGAAAGAACTTTCGAGCAATTGGACTATGTGAAGTGGCGGGCGTTCCGCGAAACGGAAGACTCTCGCTTTGTGGGTTTAGCCCTTCCACGAGTGATCTATCGCAGGCCGTATAGCGATGACCCTGGCGGCGGGCACGGCTTCGCGTTTCGCGAAGACACCGCGGACCCTTCGCGCAAGGGTTACTTGTGGGGCAATCCGTGTTTCGCGTTCGCAGCGGTCGCCGCGAGAGCATTCGCGGATTCTTCGTGGTTGGCGGATGTGCGCGGAGCGCGTCCGGATGCGACCAACGGCGGCCGCGTGATGGGCTTACCATCAATCGGTTACGGAACCGGCCGCGCGGAAACCGCCCGCAGCGTAGCGGACGCTCACCTGACCGAAACCTGCGAGAAGGAACTCTCGGATCTCGGCTTCGTTCCGCTCTGCCACATGCCGGGCGTTCCAGAGGCCGCGTTCTACTCAACGCCCAGCGCTCAGAGGCCGAAATCGTTCGACACCGACAGTGCCAATGCCAACGCGAAGCTCTCGGCGATGCTTCACTACATGCTGTGTGTGTCTCGGTTCGCGCACTACTTGAAGGTGATTATGCGCGACCGAGTCGGGTCGTTCACTTCGCCTTCGGATGTGGAACGCTTACTGGCCGATTGGCTCGCGAAGTATGTGGTGAGCAACGAAGACGCGAGCAACGAGACGAAGGCGCGTTATCCACTTCGCGAAGGCAAGGTGAAGGTGTGGGAAGTGGCCGGCAAACCGGGAACGTATCAGTGTACGATCTTCCTCCGCCCACACTTCCAGTTGGATCAACTGAGCGCCGGGATTCGATTAACGACGCAGTTGAACACCAGACCAGAAGGATGATTGTGGCGAACCCCGCCCGCGAGGGCGGCGGGTCAAGCAACACCCGCTCCCTTGCGGTCGCGGTTCGCCAAGAGGACCACCAATGACAGCGACTGAGGCATACAAGGCCGGCAAACTGGGCGACGCAATCGCCGCGGCCATCGAGCAAGTGCGCAACACCCCCGCGGACCGTGGCAAGCGGCTGTTCCTCGCGGAACTCTGCTGCTTCGCGGGCGACCTGGAACGCGCTGACAAGCAACTCGATGTGCTCTTCACGCCGGATGCGCCGGACATCATTCAACTGACGGCGTTCCGGCAACTGATTCGCGGAGAGTTGGCCCGGCGCGAAGTGTTCACGCAAGGCCGCGTGCCGGAGTTCCTCGCCAAGCCGACCGACGCGCTCAAGATGCGGCTCGAAGCACTCATCCGGCTGCGCGAAAACAAACCCGGTGAAGCGGCGGAACTTCTGGCGAAGGCCGAAGAACAGCGCCCGGCCGTGACCGGAACGTGTGACGGTGCCAGCTTCGACGACTTCCGCGACCTGGACGATGTGACCGCCCCGGTGCTGGAAGTCATCACGGCTAACAGTAACTACTATTGGGTGCCGCTCGAATCCATCGAGCTACTGGAGTTCCACAAGCCGGAACGCGCACGCGATCTCTACTGGCGGCCTGCTCATCTGATCGTGAAGGATGGCCCGGACGGCGTTGTGTACATTCCAGCGCTTTACCACGGCACGCACACGGCCACAGACGAGGCGGTGAAGCTCGGCCGCGGCACAACCTGGACCGGCGGCGACACGGAAGCTTATCGCGGGCAGGGCCTGCGCGAGTTCTTGATCGGAGATGCGTCGAAGTCGATCATGGAGATTGAAAAAGTCGAAACAAAGCAATAACCGCACATGCCACCCATCCGTTCCGATCAACCGCTGGTGCCGTCGGTCCTCGACCGATTGCTCGACGACGACCCGGCGGTGACCACCGAGCCTCCTCGGAACCGCTCGCAGTTGCTGCGTGAACTGAAGCTCTCCGTTCGCCGCGACATCGAGAGTCTTCTGAACGCGCGGAGGAGGAATGTTTCGCTTCCCTCCACGTTGCCTGAACTCGCGAACTCGCTCTTAACTTACGGCATCCCCGATTTCAGCGGCACCGGCCCGGCGACCGACGACCAGCGCGACGCGTTCTGCCGGATGCTCGAAACGATCATCCGCCAGGGCGAACCACGGCTGCTTCGCGTGAGTGTGGAACTCGTCGGCAACCCGGACCCGGCCGACCGCACGCTGAAGTTCCGCATTGATGCGCTCCTGCGAGCGGACCCATCGCCCGAACCGGTAATCTTCGACTCGACACTCGAACCCGCCACGCACCAGTTCGCCGTGCAGGGGGGCTAAGAAAGAAGACAATGGCCACAAAAAAGCACAAAAGGCACAAATGAAAACAGAAGAGAAGAAAGGAGACCAAATCCATCTTCTCTCTGTGTCTTCTGTATTCTTTTGTGCTTCTTGTGCTTTTTTGTGGCCATTCTGTCTTTTTGAATCGTGTGACCCATGACAGAAGACTTGCTTCCCTATTACAACCGCGAGCTGTCGTACATCCGCCGGCATGCGTCGCGCTTCGCGGAGGCTCACCCGAAGGTCGCTGCGCGCTTGCGGCTTGGCTCGGACGGGAGCGAAGACCCGCACGTCGAGCGGTTGCTTCAAGGGTTCGCCTATCTCACGGCCCGCGTGAGGCACAAGCTCGACGACGAGTTCCCCGAAATCACGCAGGCACTTCTGGGAGTGCTCTACCCGCACTATCTAGCTCCTATTCCATCGTGCGCGGTGGTGCAACTCGATCTCGATCCCGGTCAGAACGAACTTACTGCTGGCCTTACGGTTCCGCGTGGGCAAGCGCTTGAAAGTGAGCCTATCCAGGGCGAACCGTGCCGGTTCCGCACCGCGTATCCGGTTACGCTGTTCCCGGTGGATGTGCGGCTTGCGTCTCTGGCAAGCGCACCGTTCACCGCGCCCGCGACTCCTCGCTCGAACACTGCGCTTGCTGTGCTGCGTGTCGGGTTGGGGGCGCGATCGCCAAACATCCGATTCGC
>JAKEEV010001228.1 GCA_022616395.1 Planctomycetia bacterium
AGCGATTTTGCTTCAGCGCTCCCGTTCGGCAAGTCAGGGAGCGATTTTGCTTCAGCGCTCCCGTTCGGCAAGTCAGGGAGCGATTTTGCTTCAGCGCTCCCTGACGGTCGCGGCTCTGATTTGTGCCGCACGGCTCGCGTAACCTACTCGAATCGCCGCGAGTTCGTATCGTCACGAACAATCAGCACTCGGAGCATACCATGACCACCCCGGCGAGAAAGTTCAGCCTCCCATTCACCGCGCTCATGGTGCTGTTCACCATCATCGGCATCCCGATCATCATCATGACGCCGTTTTTTCTCTTCGGGTTCCTCGGCCGACCGTGAAGCGAACCCCGCCCGCAAGAGCGGTGGGTCGAGGCGCACCCGACCCGCAAGGGTCGCGGGTTCACCCACCGCCCTTGCGGGCGGGGTTCGCCTTCCCCTTGCCAACCGACTCGCGGGTTTCATACGATGAAAGTGACATTGTGAAAAGTTTCACAAACTTCGTTCTCGGCTGAGTTGCGACCAAGTGAGGAGCGAGAGCGTGCCCGCCATCTTCTCGCGAACGCTGGATGCCCAGGCCCGCCAGGTTGTGCTTGGCGTGGTGGTCGCCGTTGGGTTGTTCGTTGTCGGCTGGTACTACTACGCCCTTCCGAGTTACACACGCGTCGGTTACACGCCCGAACAGCCGGTTCCCTTCTCGCACGAGTTGCACGTCGGTCAGCTTGGAATGGACTGCGCGTATTGCCATCAAGCGGTGTTCGAGTCGCCAGTCGCGAGCGTGCCCACTTCGCAAACGTGTATGAACTGCCACAACCCAAAGAAAGCGAACGTGAAGGGCAACAGCCCGCTGTTGGCTCCGGTGCGATCCAGTTACGACACTGGCCGCCCGGTCGAATGGAAGCGCGTTCACAAGCTGCCGGAGTACGCGTACTTCAACCACTCTCTGCATGTGAACAAGGGCGTGTCGTGTGTGTCGTGTCACGGTCAGGTGAACGAGATGAAGGTGGTAACTCACGACAAGCTCCTGACGATGGGGTGGTGCCTGAAGTGTCACAACGACCCACATGAACACCTGCGGCCGGTGAACGAAGTCACCAACCTAACCTGGAAGCCTCCCGGTGGGAAAAGTGCAAGCGAAGTCGGCACGGAGATCGAGAAGGATTTGCGCGTGAAGGCACCCATGAACTGCCAGGCGTGCCACCGGTAAGAGAAGGGGTGAAGGGCTGAAGAGGTGAAGGGGTGAATTAGACGCGATGCCCTTCGCACTTCGACTCAGGCACCGACCGTTCTTGACCCCGAAGGGGTCGGACAACATAGCCCAGGGCAACGCCCTGGGGTCTGGGTGAGTTAGATTCGGGCAGCCTGAAGGGCTGCGACACAGGAAGATTGTCCCAGGCTTTCAGCCTGGAATGCCAACATCGACCACACCCCAGGGCGTTGCCCTGGGCTACGTTGTCCCAGCCCTTCGGGCTGAAAACAGAAGACCGCGGCGACCCACGGCACGACGAACCGGGCAACACATGGAAACGAAGGGCTACTACCGCAGTCTGGAACAACTGGCGAACACGCCAGAGTTCCGGGCATTCGCGGCCGACGAGTTCCCCGGTTTCGCCAACGTGTACGAATCGCTTGGTGAAGCGGAACCGAAGGACGATGACCCCGCAGCCGCAGCGCTCAGCCGCCGCAGCTTCCTCGCGCTCTCCGCCGCGGCTCTTGGGCTTGCCGGGCTGGCTGGTTGTCGTCGACCGGACATCGAGATTCTGCCGTTCTCCTCAGTGCCGGACGAGCAAGTCGGGTTCATCGTCGCGGGCAAGCCCACGTTCTACGCGACGAGTCTCCCGCGAGCCGTCAGCGCGCTTCCGCTTCTTGTTGAAAG
>JAKEEV010001229.1 GCA_022616395.1 Planctomycetia bacterium
ATCAAAGAAGTGATGTGAACCTTACGATTTGCCGAACGACTTCCGCATGAACGCGACCCAATCGGGATCAAGCCGGTTGCCCATCTGCATGAACCACGCCGCAGCATCGACAGCCGCAGCCGAAGTTCTCGTCGTGTGGAGTTGAACCTGAAGCCGGACATACTCCGCGCGTGGGTCGTCGCGCTCCTGGAGCCAGTCCGCGTAGACGAGCTTCAGCGTGGTGTCGCCGGGGTTTGCGAGGATCGCTCGCTGGAACGCGATGTCATCGTCGTATTGCATGTCCGAATGGTAATCGCTGCGCGAGGCGCGGGCAACGCTTCTTCACACTGACAACATCGTCCGAATCTCGCGGCTGACGGTCTCGGTAAGTGCTTCAAGTGAACCAGGAGCAACGGCCGCGATCACTTCCTGATAGATGCCGTAACCGTAGCTCGACGCGGAGGGCAGGTAGCCCGGTTGCCAGTCGTTGGTGATGGTGGTAATCACGAGCGCCACATCTGGGAACCGCTCGCGGAGCGTGATTTGGAAGTGCTGGTAGAGTTCGCCAGGACAGAACACGCACACTGCGTCTCCGAGTCGCAACGCTGCCACGCGATACGGAAACGCCTTGCCCGATGGGAGCGATGCGAGCCGGGCGAGCTGCCGTGTCATCTGTTCGGCACGCGCACGGCATTCCGAAAGTCGCGCCGTGTCCTTTTTCGCTTCCGCGACTGCAATTTCTGCTTCCCACTTCGCGAGTTCAGCCTTTGTCGATTCCGAAGTCGGCAGATCGAGTCGATACGGAAGCTCAACCACGAAGCGTTTCGTTGACCAGAGAGCGTGTCGGTCGCGAACGGCATTCTCAACGGGTTTGTGCTTCCAGGAGCCAAGAATCGCGCCGGATACAACCGGCCCGGCGTACTCGAAGTAAGTTCCGGGTGCTGGGAGTGCCTCCAGAGCGGAGAGAGCCGAGAAGCCGACTTGCAACCCGTTGCGATCCGCGACCGACACATCCCCGACATAGCCATCTCGCGGGCCGAGATCGCCCGA
>JAKEEV010001230.1 GCA_022616395.1 Planctomycetia bacterium
GTTCTCGCGCGCAAGGCGAGTTCGATTGGGCAGGGCGATTCGGTCGCCTGCTGGCTCTACAAGGTCGCGTATCGCGTAGCGTTGCGACTTCGAGCTTCCGCGGCGAAAGTTCCTCCCTCCGGCGAGCCGACGGACGAACATCCCGCCCCCGAACTGACCCACGACGCCGACTGGCGCGACCTGCGCCCCGTCCTCGACGACGAAATCGCTCGCTTGCCGGAAAAATACCGCGCTCCATTCGTGCTGTGCTACCTCGAAGGCCGCACCAACGAAGAAGCCGCGGAGCAACTCGGCTGTCCGAAAGGCACAGTACTTTCGCGATTAGCACGCGGGCGCGAACGACTTCGCGAACGGCTGACGCGGCGCGGACTGGCGTTCACGGCTCCGGCGCTGGCGCTCACCCTTTCGCGAAACGCAGCCTCGGCCGCGATGCCTTCCTCGCTGGTTCACGCAACCACAACGGCTGCCGTCCCCTTCGCGGCGGGGACTGCGGCTTCGGAACTCATTCCTCCCCACATTGCCGCTCTCACCGACGGAGTATTACGCACCATGACCACAACGAACATCAAGATCGCTGCTTCAACTCTGCTGATGCTGGCCGTACTGGGAACTGGAATCGGCTGGGCCGCAAGTGGCAATAACACCGACGCGCCCACAAGCCCCGAACCGGTTGTTGCGCTTGTCACAACACCGCTTGACGCGGCTCCGGTATTGGCTCCTCAAGAGCGCCCAGTGCCGGCCGCTCAACCCGACCGGCGAGCAGGGCTTGTCGGCAAGGTCGTTGATGTCGCGAAGGATGGGAAGTCTTTCACGCTGGAAGTGCCACCCACAATGCGCGGTGGAGTGGCAACGAAAGTGGTCGTCAAGATCGGTGAGAAGACGAGCGTGACTTACAACGGAGTTGTCCCAAACGGAGCGAAACCGACCGAAGGTTACTCCGCGCAAGTGCGCCTGGAAGACGGGTCGAAGGAACTCGCCGCTGAGGTGCTCTTCCTCGGCACCGAGACCGGAGCACGCGCTCCGCAGCCGCAAGCAACCGGCACCGTGGTTGAGATCGGAAAAGACGGACAATCGATCACGCTGCAACTTCAGAACATTCGCGGACAACCGCCGGTGAAGACCAACCCGATCAAGATCGACAACAAGACCGTGCTTGTCTTCAACAACGTCTCCCCGGGTGGCGCGAAACTCACCAAGGATTACCAGGCTCGTATCTGGTTTGGGGACGACCGAACAACGGCGAGTATGGTGCAACTCACCGGAAGCGCGGCTCAGCCGATGCGTGGAGGCCCTGCTCCGAACATCACCGGCAAAGTTGTCGGAATCGCGAAGGA
>JAKEEV010001231.1 GCA_022616395.1 Planctomycetia bacterium
GGGCGGTTCGACAACGCCCCGTCGAACCGCCGGCGTCAGCCGGCTGGGTGAAAAACCTTTCTCTTCCGATCCCCAAGACCGCAGAGTATTCCCACTTGCCCAACTTCTCATAGAATTGTATTACCTATCCAAATTGCCTGAAACATCGGAACCGACTATGGAACTCCATCAGCTTCGGTACTTCGTTGCGGTCGCGGAGACGGGCAGTTTCACGCGCGCCGCGGAGCGCGAGAAAGTCACTCAGCCGACGCTGAGCGAGCAAATCATGCGACTCGAAAGCAAGGACAACGGTGTGGGGCGAAGGCTCTTCGACCGATTGGGGCGCAAGGTCGTGTTAACCGACGCCGGGCAAGAGTTGCTTGGTCACGCGCAGGGCATTCTGGCCGCGGTGAAGGAAGCCGAGCGAGCCGTGCGCGATTCCGCCGAGGGTGGCCGATTGCGCGTGGGTGCAATTCCCACCATCGCTCCGTTTCTGCTACCGAGCATGGTCACGCGATTCCGCAAGGATCACCCACTGGTTCAACTTCAACTGAAGGAAGACCTCACTGAGCGCTTACTGGCCGATCTTCTCGCCGGCGAACTCGATGTCGGCCTCATGGCGATGCCCATTCGCGACGACCGACTGCACGCGGAGAAGCTCTTCACCGAACCTCTGGTGGTCGCGCTCCCCGCCAAGCATCGGCTCGCAACGAAACCCGAAGTGAAATTCAGCGACATTGTGGATGAGCCATTCATCCTGCTCGACGACATGCACTGTTTCGGCGATCAGGTGTTGAGTTTGTGTCACAGAGGAGGACTGGAACCGCGTGTGGTCTGTCGCGGGGAGCAAATTGTTACGCTCCTCGCGATGGTGGCAACCGGTCAGGGTGTTTCGGTGGTGCCGGAGATGGCCGCGAACGCCGACTCCAGTAAGGGGTGCGTGTATCGCCCGATGGCCAAGCCGATCCCGACGCGAACGCTCTGCGCGGTGTGGCACAAGCAACGCTTCCGCCCGCCGACTCTCCGCGCACTCGTGGACGTTGCGAAGAAGCAGTAAGCACGAAGACAGAATGGCCACAAAAAAGCACAAAACGCACAAAAGAAAACAGAAACAGAGCTAACCACAGAGACACAGAGAAAGACAGAAAAGGAAGAGATAGAAGACAGTTCTTTGAAGAGTCTTCTCTGTATTTCTCCTCTTTTCTTCTCTGTGCCTCTGTGTCTCTGTGGTTAGCACTGTTTTCTCTTCTTCACATCGCAGGCAGCGCGAAGCGTTTGAGGAATTGCACGCCGGCTGTCACATCCGCGAGGCGGTTGTCGCCCTGTTCGCGCTTGACCGTCAGGAAGCCGTCGAACTCCAGCACCTGAAGTGTCGCGGTGAACGTCATCCAGTCCACATCGCCGGCACCGACCGGCACCTCTTGAACTCCGCGGCTGACGTTCGCGGATCGGGCGTCTCTCGCGTGAACGTGAGCGACGAGTCCGGCGAGTGGCGTGAGGTTGGCAAGCGGGTCGTGACCGTGCAGCAGGAAGTTCGCGGGGTCGAATGTCACCTTCAGGCTGCCGGTATTGAAGCTCGCGAGATACTCCTTCACTTTCTCGGCCGGATCGTAACCGATTTCGAGTGCCACGAAGCACCCGATGCGATCGCCGAACGAGCCGAGCGCGGAAAGCGATTCGCGCAGGAACTGCTCACGTGGCGATTGCGATTCGTCGGGCAGTCTGGGAAACGGAACGACCACCCGACGCGCTCCGAGATCGAACGACAGTTGCATCACCTTCTTGATCCACTCGATCCGCGGCTGCAAATCGTCGGGCGTGTCCAGCCCGCGGCGAAGTGGGACATTGAGAGCCGCGAGTTCCTGATTGAATGAGCGCAGAAGATTGCGGAACTCGCGCCGGCCGGTCTCGCCGAGCTTGTCGGGAGCGAGTTCGCCGACCGCATCGACTTGAACGCCCTGCGCGCCCATCCGCGCCGCGGCCGCGAGCGCTTGCCGCAGAGGTAAGCTGGTGGATTCGACAACGATGCCGATTTTGAGAGGCTTCATGGAGTCACCAGAGGCGAACGGCCGGCGTGAGCCGGCTGGTGAGAGTCGAACCGGGCGAACGGCCGGCGTGAGCCGGCTGGTGAACTTGCCGTCAGGCCACGGAGAAACC
>JAKEEV010001232.1 GCA_022616395.1 Planctomycetia bacterium
CTGACCCAACACAACAACCCATCCACCCAACCTGGTATCAGAACGATTCAATCCAATTCGGTATCAGTGGGCGATGATCGACGCGGGAGTGACCAGTTCTGAACATCACCTTCACCTATTCGACGTAGTGAATCTCGAACGGCTTGTTGGTGATGAAGAGCACGGTCACGTCACCGTCGGCGGAAGCACCGTGTTCCATGACCGTGCCTTCGGGGAACCAGACAAAGCAACCGGGGCCGTAGCTGCCCGCGTGAGTGACCAGCGTTCCTTCCAACACATACATGCCGTGAGCGCAGGGGTGCGTGTGCCGGACGTTAATCACCCCGGCCGGGTATCGGACGAGCCGGACTTCCATACCAGTGTCGGGGTCGGTGATCAGATTCTTGCGGAACAGAGCGCGGCCCAACTTTTCGTTGAACCGCTCCTCCCAGAGTAGAGTTGCTGTGTCGATGGCGATTAACGATTGTGCGTCCATCGGTATCTCCTCGAGAAGTTCGCTCAAGTGATTTTCACAGGTCGCGAAGCTGGATGTCTTTGCGATCTCAATGCGTGATGCGGAACCCGCTGAGTGAGTCGTCCCCCTCGCGCTCGAAGATGTCTTCGGACTCGATGTAGCTGGCCATTCGGTCGCGAACATCCGTGAGGAACGCATCGACAGCTTCCGCGGGGCCATCCGCGAGCAACTCCACCCGACCATCGGGCAAGTTCCTCACCCATCCACGCACCATCGGGTGCCTGCGAGCGATCGACGCGGATGTTGCGCGGAAGCCGACGCCCTGAACATCACCCGAATAGTACACCAGTTTCGCCATCGCAGGTTCCTCCTCATTGTCGGCATTGTGCCCTGTGAGCGATCTGTCTCCTTCAGCTAGGATACACTCGCTTCAGCGAAAACTCAGAATCAGGTCGGTCGGCCGGAAGAGGTACACATGCCCGGTCACGTTTTTATTGTTCGCGGCGACTTGCGAAAACTCGCCTGCGATGCCTGGCTCATCCCGTGCAGCCGGAAGGCTCGTCCCGGAAGCGAGTGGTTCCTGCCGGAGTACGATGGCCCGCGCCAGGGGACGCCGTTCGTCGATGGCGGGTCGCGAGTTCAGCCACTCCTCAACGCCGTTCCCGGTCGGCCTCGGATGTGGCTTGGTCTCATCGGTCGATGGGGCCAAACAGTTTCCTGGTACGCGGACGGAGCGGCCGAGTTCCTTGACGCGGCAGCGACGGCAATAGCCGCAGCCGACCAGAAACCGCTCTTTGGTCGCGCCAGATCGCTGCTTGCGCTTCCCATTGTCGGCACCGGTCAGGGTGGAGCAGCCGAGCGCGCTGGCGAGGTCGTTCAGGAACTGCTCCCTCGACTGCGCGACTTCGCAACGCGTTCCTACTCCGGGCGAGAGTTCGATGTCGCGCTTGTTTGCTTCGATGCCGCCAGTCACGCCGCTGCGCAAGCCGAACGAGTTCGCAGAGCGGACTGGCCGACCGACCTCACCAACTCGCTGAAAGCTGAAGGCGACCGACTGGCTAATCATGCGCTTCGAGGAGAACTCGCTCTGTTCCTCGGAGCCGGGGTCAGCATGGCCGCGGGGCTTCCGAGTTGGGGCGGGCTGCTCGACGAACTCGCCGAGCGAGCAGGCATGTCACCCGGCGAGCGCGTGGCACTGGGAGAGCTTCGCAACGCGCTCGACCAAGCAACGGTGGTTGAACGACGGCTCAAGGAGCGTGGAGAGAAGATCGGACAGGCGGTCGCTTCACTTCTCGGCTCGCGTCGGCACTACGCGATTGCTCACGCGCTGCTTGCCGCGCTGCCGGTTCGAGAGGCGATCACCACCAATTACGATCAACTCTTTGAGGAAGCCTGGGCGCGGCCCGAACCGGACGATCTGTCGATCTTGCCCGGCGCGATCAAGCCGGATGCACGGCGGTGGCTCTTGAAGATGCACGGATGCCTCTCGGATCCCGATCGCGTGGTGCTTACGCGATCAAGCTACACGCGCTACGACGAGCAACTACCAGCGCTCAGCGGCATGGTGCAAGCGTTTCTGGTCACGCGGCACGTTCTGTTCGTTGGGTTCTCGCTCTCCGATGACAACTTCCACCGGATCGTGGACGCGGTTCGGAGACTGCGCGGCGAACGGCGCGCTCCGGGTCACTTCGGAACGGCTCTGTCGCTCGGTGCCGGTGGATTGGCCGAAGTGTTGTGGGAGCAGGATGTGAGGCGAGTGCGGATGAGCGAGACACCAGAGGCAACTTTAGGCTCGGGCGCGGCAGAAGCTGCACGTCGGCTGGAAGTGTTCCTCGACTACCTGGTTTCTCGAACGCGAGACGCCGGTCACCTCTTAGTCGGCGCGCGGTTTGATCCGCTTCTGACTCCAGGCGAACGCCGACTAAGAGACGCGCTGAAGGAGTTCGTGAAGGCCATCACCGGGCCGGACGCGGCAGCGGTGCGCGAGACGGTCGCATGGCCGCAGGTGGAGTGGCTTCTGCGAGGGCTTGGGTTCCAGCCATCGGATTGGCCCACCGCGGAACCCGAGTAAGAGGCTCTGGACTGGTTCACTGATGCTCGCGGAGCCGCGAGTTCTCCTTCTCTCTGGACTAGCAGCGGCCGGTCGATTGAATGAACGCGTTCCGTGGTCCGGAGGAGATCACCCGTGCGTCCACTCTTCTTCCTCACACTGGCCCTCAGCGCGCTTGTTCCGGCATCCGCAGAGCCGATTCCGATAGCACCTCCTCCGCGAAAGCCTCTGCCAAGCCCGAAGGAGATGGCAACGGCAAAGGAAGACCTGTGGGGCGAGGCCGCGATCCGCGCTCCGGGTGGGCCGTCCTATGAGTTCTTCCGCGATCTGCTTCCGCCGCTCCGCTACGTCAACACCTCGTTCCGTCATTATCCCATCGTGTTGTCTGCTCCACTCGCGCCGGTCAAGGCTCGGTGGGTGAGCAACGGCAGCGGGATCAACCTGCGTGCCGACAAACCGCCGATGTGGAAGGAGGCCGGCACGCCTGTGAGCTTCTTCGTCGGCGAGAAGGACGAAGCGTTCGGAGCGAACGTGGCGCAACTCGACGGCCCGCGCTACGACGCCGGGTATCTGCCCCGTGTGCTGGTGAAGTACACGAACGAGGGCGCTGTCTACGAGCAGGAGGCGTTCGCGGGAGGATCAAGCAAAGTCTATGAGCACGGCGGTGTGTATGTTCAGTTCGCCGTGCAAAAGAAAGCCGGACGCGTGACCGCTCGCATTGGCGGGAAGGAACCTTACACCGCCGACGCGGGCGTGGTGAAGGACGAGAAGGGCTGGGCAGTCATCCGGTTCGGGTCGGAGTGGAAGTGGGACAAGGAGAAGAAGGAACTGACCGCGAATCTGAAAGCTGGCGCGTCTACCAATCTCGTTGTGTTCACCAAACCCATTGAGGAACTCCCGAACACGCTCAACGGCCACCTCACTGAGTGGGCCGGGTTGGTCAAGGTTTGGGACCGATACATCATCAGTGGTGCCCGGTTCGCGATTCCCGAGCCGATGGCGAACAACGCATGGCGCGCGCTCATCATCGGCAACTACACGATCGCGGTCGGCAACCGAATGCACTACAGCGCCGGCAACGCCTACGACCACCTCTATGAAGCCGAGTGCGGGGACGCGGTGCGCTCGCTCATGCTCTTCGGCCACACCGCGGACACACGGAAGATGATCGGGCCGTTGCTCAACTTCGACCGCAAGGCCACTCGCTTCCACGTCGCCGGGCACAAGCTGCAACTGCTCACCCATTACTACTGGGTGACACGCGACAAGGAGTACATTAAGGAGACGCGGGCAAAGTGGGAGTCGGTGGTCAAGTTCATCCGCGAGAGCCGCAAGACCGACAACGGCCTGTTGCCGAAAGACAACTTCGCCGGGGATGTGAATACGCAGGTGTATTCGCTCAACTCCAACTCCGCGTGTTGGCGTGGACTGCGCGACATGGCCGCGGTGCTCGACGACCTCGGCGAGAAGGAGACCGCCATCGAGTTGCGAAAGGAAGCCGCGGAGTTCCGCAAGGCGATCCTCGACGCGGTCGGCAAAAGCGTGCGAACAAAGGAGAAGTTCGTGCCGGTCGCGCTTCTTTCCGCTGAACCAGCACACGACCCGCTCACCGCGACCCGTCAGGGGAGTTACTACAACCTCATCATTCCATACGTGCTCGGCTCCGGCGTATTCGGTCCCGGCGACGACCGCGAATCGTGGATCATCGACTATCTTCGCAATCACGGCGGGCTGGCGATGGGAATGATCCGCAGCACGCCTCACCAGGGCGAGTTCAACAACGAACCGGGCGTGAACGTCCTTTACGGGCTACGGTACAACCTCACGCTCCTGCGTCGCGGAGATTGCGACCACGCGCTCGTTGCGTTCTATGGCCAACTTGCCCAGGGAATGACCCGCAACACATTCATCGGAGGAGAAGGGTCGAGATTCTTCCACGGAGACAAGCACGGCCGCTCGTTCTACCTTCCTCCGAATAGCGCAAGCAACGCGACCTTTCTCACCACGCTCCGCTATCTGATGATTCAGGACTGGGATCTGGACGATGACGGCAAGCCGGAGACACTGCGCCTCTGCGATGCGATTCCTCCGCGCTGGCTGGATGGGGAAAAGTTGCAGGCGCATGTTGAGGTTGAGAAGGCACCAACCGCGTTCGGTGAAGTGAACTTCGCGATCCACCCGCGGCCGGCCAAGGGCGAGTTGGTGGCCGAGTTGGAAGCCCCACCTCGACCGCCTTCCAGGTGGACGCTCCGACTGCCCGATCCGCCGGGCTACAAGATCACTGGCGCGAAGATCGGCACAGACGAACTGAAGCTAGCCGACGGCCGCGTGGACCTCTCCGGCCGAACGGGAAAGTTCCAGGTGGTCTTTTCCGTGAAACCCATTCGGTGAGCACAATGAGACCCAACCGCCGAGAGTTCCTGAGCGCCACCAGCGCGCTGCTTGCTCCTGGCTTTCTCCGCGGCGCGGAGGAACCAAAGGGGCTTGTTGTCGGGCAACTTGAAGGTGCGGAGGTGGGCAACGCGATTCTCGCGACTGGCGGGAACGCAGTCGATGCCGTGGTGAGTGCGGCTCTGGTCGCGGGGGTTGTCGCGCTCCCGTCAACGGGCATCGGCGGCTACGGTGGACACGCAGTCATCGCCAAGCCCGACGGCAAAGTCTTCGCCATCGACTTCAACGGAACAGCACCGGCCGCTGCGAAGCCCAACATGTTCGGCGCGGATGAGAAGGGCATAGTGAAGGATCGCGCCGATGCGTACGGCTGGCTTGCGGCTGGCGTGCCGGGTGTACTTGCCGGCCTGCAACTGGCTCTCGACAAGTTCGGCACGAAAGGGTTCGCGGAGGTCGCGAAGCCCGCCATCAAGTTCGCGCGCGACGGGTTCGCGCTCAAGAGAGGCATTGCGGCTGCGATCAAGGCTCACGCGGCACGGCTCGAAAAAGATCCCGGCTCCGCGAAGCTGTACTTCAAGAACGGTCAACCGCTCGCGGAAGGAAACAAGTTCCGCAACGCGGATCTCGCCGCGATGCTTCAGAAGCTCGCCGACAAGGGCCGCGTTGATGCGTTCTACAAGGGAGACATTGCCGACGCGATTGCCGCTGCGTTCAAGAAGAACGGCGGGCTGGTCACCGCGGCCGATCTTGCCGCGTACAAATCCGAAGAAGTAACTCCGCTGGCGCTGGAATGGCAAGGACACACGATCTACACGCCTCCGCTGACCGCGGGCGGGCTGAGCGTGTTTCAAGCACTCGCAACACTCAAGGCGCTCGGCTGGGAGAAGTGGGACGCGAAAGACCTGCTCAGCGTGCAAGCTCGCGTCGAGGCTCTTCGCATCGCGTGGACCGATCGACTCAAACTTCTGGGCGATCCGAAGCACGCGGAGGTGCCGGTGCAGAAACTCCTTTCGGAGAAGTACGCAAAGGAGAGCGCTGAGCGCATCCGAGCCGCGCTCAAAGCCCAGAAGCCCACCGAGGCATGCGGCTCGGAGCAACCGACCGGAGGAACGATTCACCTCAACGCGGTCGATAAGACTGGACTGGCGGTCGCGCTGACCTTCACTCATGGAGAGGCGTTCGGCGCTCAAGTGACGGTGGACAGACTCGGCCTGACGCTCGGTCACGGCATGTCTCGGTTCGATCCGCGACCGGGCCGGGCAAACTCCATCGGGCCGGGTAAGCGCCCGCTTCACAACATGTGCCCGGTCGTCATCACGAAACAGAACAACCCGGTGTTGGCGCTCGGGGCAACTGGTGGTCGCCGCATTCCGAACACGGTGTTCGACATGCTCGCGTACCGGCTCGGCGAGGGGAGGAGGCTCGCTGACGCCGTGAAGGCTCCGCGCATACATACCGAAGGCAACCTGAACCTGACTCTGGAAGCAGCGTGGCCCGCGGCGGTTGTGGATCACTTCAAAGCGGTCGGTTACACCGTGCGGACCGGTCCAGGAGCTACGCTCATCGCGATCGAACGCGACCCGGCAACCGGAGTGGTTCGTTCTGCGAGCCGATGACAGCTCGACTCAACGAGAGTTGTGCCAATCGAAGTTGATGGCGATAATCGTGTCATCTTGTTGATTCGCCAAAGGTGAGTGACGCTCCTGACTTCTTCAAGTGCTTCGCGAGGGCCGACGATGCGCAAGCTCCTTGTTCCCGTGTTCAGCGCGGGCATTCTCGGCGTGTGCCTCTATCTTCAGGCTGATCCCCCCAAGACAGAAGACGTCAAGATTCGGGTGCGACTGGTGGACGCGGACACTGGCAAGGATGTTCCCGGCATCATTCGCGTGTTCCGAGCCGGCGAAGACAAACCGCTGGCTCTACCCGGCTTGTACGATCGCCTTCGCGGGCTGAAACTGCCGGCAACGTCAGCGGGTTGGTGTGTCGTCCCCTCCGCGGGTGGCGAAACGATGCTTCCTCGTTCCAAGCTGCGCATCGAAGCGCTCTCCGGACTGGAGACAGCGCTGACCGTTGTTGAACTCGACCTGAGTAACAAACCGCCCGAAGCAGTGGTGGTGAAGCTCAAGTCGATCTTGCGGCCCGAAAAATCCGATCTGGTCGCGGGCAACACTCACCTGCACCTGATGAACTTGACCGCTGAGGACTCCGACGAATACTTGAAACAGATTCCGGTCGCGGATCGCCTGAAGGTGCTCTTCATTTCGTATCTGGAACGCATCAAGGACGACGCCAACTACATCACCAACCGTCACCCAATCGGTGACTTGAAGCAGTTCAACGCGACCGGTGTGCTCTTCAACAACGGCGAGGAACATCGACACAACTTCGGCTCTTACGGAGAGGGGTACGGCCACGTGATGTTCCTGAACATCAACAAGCTGGTCAAACCCGTCAGTCTTGGTTCGGGAATCACGGGTGCCGGCACAGACGACCAGGCGCTTGGGACGGGAATCGAGGACGCACGCAAGCAAGGAGGCACGATCATCTGGTGCCACAACACGTCCGGCTTCGAGGCGATCCCACACATCCTGACGGGCCGAGTCGATGCACTCAACGTGTTCGATGGCTCGCGTGGTGGCACGTTCGGGGAGGCTTACTATCGCTATCTCAATATCGGTCTGCGGTTCCCCATCAGCACGGGCACGGACTGGTTCATCTACGACTTCTCGCGTGTCTACGCCAAAGTCTCTGGACCGCTGACGATTGCGAAATGGCTCGATGCGCTCAAGGCGGGCCGCTGTCAGTCAACGAATAGCCCACTCCTGACTCTGACCGTGGACGGCAAGGAGATCGGAGACGTGCTGAACCTGAACAAGCCGAAAGCGGTGCGTGTAGAAGTTACCGCGACCGGCAGACACGACTTCCAGAAGCTCCAGCTTGTTCAGAATGGCAAGGTGATTGAGACCGAGAGCGGCAAGATGAAGGACGGTGTCTGCACCGCGAAGCTTGTGAAGGAAGTTCGGTTGGATGCACCGGCCTGGTTCGCGGCTCGGATTGACTCGACCGCGAAGAACGAACTCGACAAACAACTGTTTGCCCACACTTCGCCGGTCTATGTGGATTTCGAGGGGAAGCGGGTCTTCGATGTCGAGACCGGTCGGTTGCTTCTGCGCCGACTGGAACAAGCGAAGGAAGAGATTCGCGCTCGCGGGAAGTTCAGCGATGATGCGGCCCGCGACAAGCTCCTGGCGATCTACGACGACACCACCAAGGAGTTGGTGAAGCGAATCAACCAGCGCGGCAAGTAGGGAAGAAAGCAGAGATCAGTGAACAGTGATCTCTACCCTTACGGCTAACCGGCCGGGACGAGGCTCGAGGCGTTTTCGGACTGAATCTTCGTCGGCTCCTCTCCCTTCAGTCCAGACTCCTTCAGCTTCAGCACGGCCGAGTCCGGGACGTAGAGCGGAGCGTGCGAGCCGAAGAGAATGCGCTCCGCGCCGATTTGATCGGCGAGCTTCGCGACTCCTCCGACTCCTTCGAGCATCGCGAAGTCGAACCACACCTTGCCCGACCGCGCGATGAGCGTGAGGAGTTCGCCCTTCGGGTCGGCGGGCATGTTGAGCACGACGAGCTTGAGCGCTGGAAGCTTCGCGATCACTCCCGGAAGCGGCTTCAAGTCAACTGGCGGAACTCGCATGAGCGGGTGCTGTGTGCGCGTGTCTTCCATCTGCACCGCAAGTTGAACGATGAGCTTGCGCTCCGCGGCGAGCGTGAGCAGTTTGGCGAATCGTGCATCTTCGAGCGTGTAGCCGTGATAGTTCGGATGCAGCCGCACGCCGGGCATCTTGTGGACTTCCGCGCATCGGCGCAGATCGTCTTCCCAGTCGGGCCATCGCGGGTTGACCGTGCCGAAGGGAACGAGCGCTCCGCCGACTCGCTTACACCAGTCCGCGAGCCGTTCGTTGACGCCAGCGATGTCCTTGTGCAGAAGCCCTTCAAAGTTCGCGACCCACGCGCGCTCGATACCGACCTTCGCCAGACGCTTGGCGAGGTGCTCCGGGTCCGCATCGGGCAAGTGGCGAAACGGCCACGCCCCCACGTTCGCGTTCACGTCGATCATTTTTTCGGCTGGGTAAGACTGTACTGGTCGAAGCCGACTTCCACCGGCACCTGAAAGATGTTCTCCGCGACGAC
>JAKEEV010001233.1 GCA_022616395.1 Planctomycetia bacterium
GAGAAGCCGAAGTGGTGACCCGCGAATCGCGTGTCTCGCGCGTGGACATCCGCGCCGCGGACATCGACCGGCGAACCGCGGAACTCCGAGCGGCCATCGACCAGCTTGAAGTGCGCCGAGCAGCTCTGACCGAGGAACGCGCCGAACTGGAACGCCGAGCGGAAGCTCTCGACCGCGCCGAACTAGCCCTTCATCGGCGCACGGCCGAACTCGATGAACTCGACGAACGCTTGCGACTGGAACAGGAAGAGTGGGAGCGTGAACGCGAGCAGATGGAAGCGCTGGCGGATGCTCGCCGAGCCGAAGAAGGCATCCGACAAAGCCGCGACCGCCAGAGAGCGATTGAGGAATATCGCCCAGAGCCGCAATCATCCGAGAGCGAATGACGATCTCGCTCCAATCGGAGCAAATCAGAGCCGCGACCGTCAGGGAGCGAGGAGCAAGAGCGCTCCCTGACGGTCGCGGCTCTGATTTGTGCCGCTCGGCAAGCGGCACCTACTCGACTGCCTTCTCGACGACGAAGCCGCCGACGTCAGTGAGGCGTTCGTCGCGACCGCTGTGGCGGAAGGTCAGTTTTTCGTGATCGAGACCGAGCAGGTGAAGAATCGTTGCGTGGAAGTCGTTCACGGAGACCGAATCGTCCTGAGCGTGTAAGCCGAACTCATCCGTTGTGCCGACTACCGTTCCGCCTTTTGCTCCTCCACCCGCGAGCCACATCGTGTAGCCGTTGGGGTTGTGGTCGCGTCCCTTTCCGCCCTGACTGTTCGGCGTTCGGCCAAACTCGCTGCACCACACCACCAGCGTATCTTTCAACAGTCCGCGTTGCTTCAAGTCCTTGAGAAGCGCTGAGATCGGCTTATCGACGTGCCCGCACATCTTCTCGTGGTTCTCGTTGATGTTGTCGTGAGCATCCCATTGAGTTACGAGGGGTCCGCCTCCGCTGTAAACCGAGATGAACCGCACTCCGCGTTCGACCAATCGACGCGCGAGAAGTAACCGCGTCCCGAAGTCCGTCGTCTTTGCCTCATCGAGACCATACGCCTTCTTTGTCGCTTCGGTTTCCTTGGATAGATCGACTGCCTCCGGCGCGTGCTGTTGCATCTTGAAGGCGAGTTCGTAAGTGGAGGTGCGAGCGTTCAACTCCGCATCATCACCGGCCTGAGCCGAGTTCAACTTCTGAAGCAAATCGAATGACCGGCGGTTCTGCTCTCCGCTGGTGTCGCTCGGCGGCTTCAAGTTGATGATGGGGTTTGGCCCGCGACGCAGAAGAGTGCCCTGATACACCGGAGGCAAGAACGCAGCGCTCCAACATGGCGCGCCGCCTTCCGGAACGCCTTCGGGCTGCGGCATGACGCAGTACGCGGGCAAGTTCTCGCTCACGCTACCGAGCGCATACGTCACCCAGCTTCCCAAACTCGGCCAGCCCATGAGCGTGCGCCCGCTATGCAATTCGTACATCGCGGGCGCATGAACCGTGTTGCTGCACCAGCACGACCGCAGGAAGCAGATGTCATCGACGCACGTAGCGAGGTGTGGCATGAGGTCAGAGATTTCGATTCCACTCTTGCCGTGTTTGGCGAACTTCCGCGTGCTGGGGAGAATTACCTCGTTGCCGGTGGTGAACTGACTCTTCGGTCGGCCGGTGGATTCCGGGAGCGGTTTGCCAGCCCACTTCTCAAGCGCGGGCTTCGGGTCGAACAGATCCATCTGACTTGGCCCGCCGACCATGAACATGAAGATGATGCGCTTGGCCTTTGGCTCGAAGTGCGGTTTCTTCGCGGCCAGCGGGTTCTTCGCTGGCTTTATGCCTTCCCCGTGCGATTCTTGTGCGAGGAGCCAGTTAAGCGCGATGCCGCCCAGTCCGCCACCAGAGCGGAAGAGAAACTCGCGACGCGACGAAGCAAGGGGAATGTGCGTGTTCATGCTGTCAGCGTACTCCGAGCGCGAAACAGGTGCAAGGATTCCGCCCGTTCGCGGTATCTCCGAACACATCACTTCTGCTGACCTTGTTCCATTGCCCAGAAAAAGGGACAAGGTTCCACGTTGCCCGCGTGGAAGGACAATTCAATTCGGAGGCTGTCATGTTCTGGGTTGTGCTTGTTGCGCGTGTGCTGGTCGGGTTGCCGTTTTTCGTGATCGGGTTAGATCACTTCCTGAAGTTCCTGACGATGCCGACACCTTCCCTGCCGGAGAATGCCATGACATTCGCTGGCGTGCTCGGCACGACTGGTTATCTGCATGTGGTGAAGGTGCTGGAGGTCGTGGGCGGTGCGCTGATTCTTTCTGGTCGGCTGGTGCCGCTGGGATTAGTGCTCATCATGCCGGTCGCGGTGAACATTGCGCTCTTCGACATCTTCCTGGTCGGTCAACCGGGTCTGGGCGTGGTGCTGGCGGCCTTGTGTTTCTTCCTGGTGTGGGCGTATCGCTCGCACTTTGCCGGTGTGTTCGCCGTGAAGCCGAAGATCGGGTAATCTGGAATGCATGTGTGTTGTTACACTTCTCTGGTTGCTGGCCTCGCTTGGCGCGAATGACGCGGCGGAAGTGATTGAATCGCTTCCGCTCTCGACGTGCGCGTGGGTGCGCGCTGAGAACGACGGCGCGGGCGGCGGGTTTGTCGTTGATGTCGAGAAACGATTGCTCATCACCTGTCGGCACATCGTCGCGGATCGCAAGAAGGTGGATGTGTTCTTTCCGTGGTACCGCGACGGCAAGCTTGTCACCGCTCGACGCGACTACCTCGGCAACCGGCTCGCTCTGCGCGAAGCAGGATTGCTCGTCGTCGGCACCGTGTTGAAAACGAGCGACGAACATGACCTCGCTCTGGTGGAACTCGAGACGCTTCCTCCTGGCACGAAGGCCGTCAGTTTTTCAACTCGTCCGACACAGTTGGGCGAATCGCTTCGGGTGGTCGGTCATCGTCTCGACCTCGATACGGTGTGGAACGTGACACTCGGGCCAGTTCGTGCAACGGGCAAGCTCGCGGATGGCTACTTCTGGCGCGGGAAGAAGCTCGCGGTGAATGCGAACGTGCTCATCGGTCAGTTACCCACCGAGGAAGGCGATTCCGGTGGGCCGGTGTTCGACAGTCGCGGGGAAGTGGTTGGTATGGCAAGCGCGCTGCGTCGAGCGTGTCCGCTCGCGGCCGTGGTGATCTCCGCGGACGAAATTCGCCGGTTTGTGAATGCCCCGGCGCCGCCCGCGAAGAAACCAGAACCGATTCCCATTGCGGAAACACTTCTCCGCGCCACGGTCTGGGTCAAACCGACCGCGACCGATCTTCACCTCGCTGGCGTGCTGATCGAGAAGAACCTGGTGCTCACCTGCGCTCGCGGATTACCTGTGTCTGACCGCGTGGGGATCGCGCTTCCTCTGCGCGATGGCGAAAAGTGGATTGGCGAACGCTCTGAGTATTGCGATCCACTTTCGCTGCATCTTCGCGGGGCGTGGAGAAGCGGAACGGTGCTGGCTCGCGATTCGTCGCGCGATCTGGCACTCATTCGGCTTGATGCTGGCTCGGAGTACATGAAGCCAGTCGCGCTGGCGACGGTCGTACCCAAAGCAGGCGATGAACTTCATGCGATGAGTCACCCTGGTGGGCTGGAGTTCGCATGGGTGTATGCCGCGGGTTCCGTGAGACAGCGCGGGAAAGTCGCTCTGGATGTTGGTGAGAGGGCGCTGACCATTTCGGCTCTTGTTTGTCAGCTTCCAGCTCAGACCGGTTCTCCTGGTGGACCGATTTTGAACGCGAAGGGCGAACTGGTTGGCGTGCTCTCCGCACGCGAAAGCGCTCAACAGGTCGGGTATGCCGCCACGACTGACGAGATTCGCGCGTTCCTGGATGTCGCACTCCAAGACCGGCCTCCGCGCACACTCGCGGGGCTGTTCGCTCGGATTGAATCGCTTCCGCAAGTGTATGCGGCCGGTCTCGCACTCGCACTGGCCGACCGCGCGGAAGTACACCGCAAAGCCGGCCGACTCCTCGAAGCCAAACGCGACAGTGACAGCGCGGTGTCACTCAATTCCGGCTGCGTGCAAGCACGACTCTGCCGCGCGCGAATGATGAAGCCCGATGAAGCGCTCGCGGAACTCGATACGGCTATCGAGAAGGGGCCATTTCATCGAGACGCGCTCCTGCTGAGAGCAGAACTCGCGGCCGGCACGAAAGACTGGCGGAAGGCTCGCGGTGACTTGGAACGGATACTCGCTGTCTTCCCCGCGGACGCAGAGGCCCGTCAGCGACTCGCGGGCGTATTACTTGAACTCGGCGAGGACGCGAAGGCCGCGAGTGCCATCGGAGATACACTCCGAGCCGACCCGAAGCGCCTCCCTTCCGTCGCGGCTGATCTTCTGACGCAAGCCGATGCGCTCGCACGGAAGTTCCCCGATTCGCCCTCGCTCGCGGCCGACTGGCTCACGAAGGCGCTCACCGCAGCAGACAAGGGCACCGCCGACGCGAAGTCCAAAACCGCCCTCACGGAGTTGCTGAAGCAATCCGCAGACGCGAAAACTGATGCGGAGCGCCTGCGCGTGTTGCTCGATGGGCTGAAAGGATTGAAGTAGGCCCGCCTTGCCGAGGCGGGCTTCTTTGAGCGCGGAGTTCGGAGCGCGGAGCGCGGAACAAAAAACCAATGCACGGCGGGTGTTTGTTGCTTTCCGTTCCGCGCTCCTCGTTCCGAACTCCGCGCTTCTCCAGGTGCCACTCGGCTCGCGGCACCTACTCAGAGATTCGCATGTCGCAATCGTTCGATGTGATCGTGTTGGGTGTGGGCGGGATGGGTTCGGCCGCGTGCTACGAACTGGCGCGGCGGGGGCGTCGGGTGCTCGGCCTGGAGCAGTTTGAGTTAGTTCATGCACGTGGAAGTTCGCACGGCCACACGCGCATCA
>JAKEEV010001234.1 GCA_022616395.1 Planctomycetia bacterium
CAAGCCCGCGGAACACCCGCACGAAGGGCCACACGGAGGAGGCATCGCTCAGTGGGGCGACGACGAGTACCACCTCGAATTCATCGTAGATCATGCAACGAAGACCGCGACGGTCTACGTCCTCGACGATAGCGTGAAGAAGCCCAAGCCAATCGACGCGAAGGAGCTGACTCTTGCGTTGAAGTCAAGCCCGCCGGTCACGATGACTCTCCAGGCGAAGCCAGAGGAGAGCGACCCGCCAGGTCTGGCTTCGCGATTCTCAGTCACGCACGAGGCGCTCGGCAAGGAGCAGCAGTTTGCTGGGACGATTTCCGGGAAGGTTGCCGGTAAGCCATACAGCGGAGACTTCGCGGAAAAAGCTCACGATGGTCACGGTCCGGCAAGCCCCGGAGCGCCAAAGCCAACCGACCGCGAGATTGCTTTGTTCATGACGCCTGGAGGGATTTACACGCAGGAGGACATTCAGAAAAACGGAAACACGGTGCCGGCCGTCAAGTTCTATGGGATCTCCTGGTCGCACGAAGACAACCCAAAGGTGGGCGACAAGCTCTGTCCGGTGACAGTGAACAAGACGGACGAGAAGTGCGCCTGGTGGGTCAACGGCAAGCGCTACGAGTTTTGCTGTCCGCCGTGTCTCGAGAAGTTCGTCAAGATGGCCAAGGATTCACCAGAGAAAGTGAAAGATCCAGACGAGTACGTCAAGAAGCAATAATCGAGTAGGACAGGCATCGTGCCTGTCTGAAGCAATGACAGGCACGATGCCTGTCCTACAGAAAACGACAGGCTGGAAGCCTGTCCTACGACAAACCACCTCGGAGGAGACTATGCGAACACTTATCGGACTACTCCTGGCCTGCGTGGTCGGAGGGCTTGTGGTTGGCTGTAACCCAAAGGGTGGTGGAGGCGGTGGGCAAGGCAAGGATGGGCACGACCACGGGCCTGGCCCACACAACGGGGTCATCGTCGAGTTGGGGGATGAGGATTACCACCTTGAATTCGTGACCGATCAGGGAACCAAAGAGGCAATCGTGTACATCCTGGACGAGGAGGCCAAGAACGCCAAGCCCATCACGACCAAGCAACTCACCCTGTCGCTGAAGGAACAGCCACCGGTGACGATCACGCTTGACGCCAAGCCACAGGAAGGCGACCCGGCGGGCACATCGTCGCGGTTCGTCGGCAAGCACGACGTTCTGGGAACCAAAAAGGAGTTCGAGGGGACCATCGGCTTGGAGATCGAGGGGAAGAAATATTCGGGGGAGTTTAAGTAGTCGCCGCCGGACACGAATACACGACTCGTTCCGCGACTGACTCTTTGAAACCGGGTGGACGGATGACAGCAATGCCGTGTAAGGTGGCGTCATGCATCCACCCGAACTCATTCTGACTCTGACGTGCGGCTTGGGCGCGGCACTCGCGCTGGGTTACCTCACCCATCGCCTCGGTTTGTCTCCCATTGTCGGCTACTTACTTGCCGGAGTCGCTGTCGGACCGCACACGCCTGGCTTCATCGCTGATCCGCATCTCGCCGAGCAGATGGCCGAAATCGGCGTCATCCTGCTGATGTTCGGCGTCGGGTTGCATTTTCACTTCGAGGAGTTACTCGCGGTTCGCAAGGTGGCAATTCCCGGCGCGCTGGTCCAGATTCTGACCGCCTCCGCGCTGGGGGCGTGCGTGGGTCTGGCATTCGGGTGGAGCTGGCAGGCGTCGATTGTATTCGGGCTAACCGTATCCGTTGCGAGTACCGTTGTCCTGACGCGCGTCTTTGCCGACCGGAACGAACTCCATACGCCACTCGGGCATCTGGCGATCGGGTGGCTCATCCTCCAGGATGTGTTCGCGGTCTTCGTGCTGGTTCTTCTGCCGCCACTGCTGGCCCCTTCAACCGATCGCGGCGTGGGCCATCTGGCGCTTTTGATCTGTGTCGCCGCTCTGAAGATTATCGCTCTGGTCTGCGCGATCTTGTTGGTGGGGGGACGGTTCATTCCCTGGTTGCTCCGGCGAGTGGCGACAACTCACTCCCGCGAACTCTTCACCCTAACCGTTCTGGTTGTCGTGCTCGGTATCGCGGTGGGATCGACGGCTCTGTTTGGCGTGTCGATGGCGCTGGGTGCGTTTCTGGCCGGTATGGTTGTCGGTCGGTCGGACTTCAGCGTGCGAGCCGCGACCGAGGCGTTGCCCATGCGGGACGCGTTCGCCGTGTTGTTCTTCGTTTCGGTCGGAATGCTGTTCGACCCGACGTTTTTGCTCAAGGCACCGGGTCTGGTCGTCGCGACTCTGGCTGTTGTGTTGGTTGGAACTCCCCTCGCGGCTTGCGCGGCTGTTCTGTTGCTCCGCCGACCAGCGCGCGAGGGAGTGGGGATGGGGTTGGCACTGGCTCAGGTGGGGGAATTCTCATTCATTCTGGCTGGGCTGGGGAAGACTCTCGGTGTTCTGTCTTCGGAAGCTCTCAGCGCGGTCGTTGCGGTTGCCATTATCACCATTTCGGTGAACCCGCTTGTGTACCGATTGGCTGGCCCACTCGGGATGTGGGTGGCGAATCGCTCTCGCGTGTCGCGATGGCTTGCCTCTCGCTCGCAGCCACCCACACCACACAGAGACTCATCGGACGATGACGGTCCAGAGCACCGGGCTGTTGTGGTGGGGTATGGCCCAGTGGGGCAAACCGTGGTTCGGCTACTCCGCGAGAACGGTATTACTTCGACGATTGTGGAGATGAATCTCAAGACGGTCGAGCAACTCCGCGCGGAGGGCGTAGCCGCTGTCTACGGTGACGCCGCCCATCGCGATACGCTAAAAGCTGCTGGCGTTCATCGAGCCGGGACGCTGATTCTCAGTGCGTCGGGTCTGCGTGGAAGCGAAGAAGTCCTTCGCCTGGCGCG
>JAKEEV010000180.1 GCA_022616395.1 Planctomycetia bacterium
ACCGCGCGCGCTGGGGCATCGGGCAACCACTGGTCGTCGCAATCGAGGAAGCCGACATACCGCCCGCGACAGATCGCGAACCCCGCGTTTCGGGCGGTTGCCGGAGTTCCGCTATTCGGTTGCCACAGATACTTCGCGGTCGGATCGGTTGCGGCAACCGCTTCGCGAGTGTCATCCGTCGAGCCATCGTCGGCAACGATCACTTCCAGGTCCGGCACACCACTTGAGCGCAAAGCGAGAAGGCAATCGCGAACATAACCAGAGCGGTTGTACGTTGGGATGATGACACTCAGAGTCGGAGGATGGGTTGAGGACAGGATGTCCGACCCCATCCGACACTCACTCAGAGGCTGGTCGCTCATCGCGTGCAACCCTCCGCCACACTCGCTTGCGAAGGAGAATCGAAACGGTCAGGGAACGTGTGTCGGAACCACGCAACCACGGGCCGAACGACCTCGCTCCACGGCACGCGATCAGCGAGTTTCCGAGCAGCACGATATCGAGCTTCGACCGAGCCGGCGAAAAACTGTTTCACCGCGTCGGCCAGTCCGTCGGGGGAGTCGATTGAGAAACACACACCGGCTTCCGGTTCCTGCTTGAGAGCTTGCTGAAAGTACGGCAACACAGACGCGACGAATCCGCGGCCGAGAGTTGCGGTCGTCAGCAGGCTCCCGCTGCCGGTGATTTTCGCATACGGCAACAGGAAGCAATCGCAAGCCGCGAACAGGTTGCTCACTTCCTGATCCGTCTGAGTCTCCAGAATCAGCGAAACGTTCTCGACACCGGCGGCCTGCTTCCGCAATGTGTCCCCGAAGGTTGGGTCCGGTGGTCGGCCGGCGACGATGAGATGGTACTGCGATCCCAAACGCGCTGCGACTTGAATTGCGAGAGCAAATCGCTTGTATGGACGGATATTTCCCTGACAGAGAAGCACCCGGCGTGCGGAATCGATTCCGAGGCGAGCAAGTGTTTCCGCACGCGGAGCAGGTGCAGGGAACACGCCGTCGTAATTGCCGTGTTCCATCACGCACACTCGTTCGCGCGCTCCTCTGAAGCGCTTTACGAACTGCTCGGAGGCCCAATCATCGTGAACGATGCACAGATCGGCCCAACGCGCGAGCAATCGGTAACCATATTCGTCCAACCAGCCGCTCCCCTCGTGGTGTTCGACATCGTGTAACGTCCACAGCACGCGAATGCCAAGCGAGCCAGCCAGCCGCAGGTACTTCCAGAACCCAGCCAGCCCGTGCAGTCGCGACCACACTGAACTCCCGCGACACCGCCAGATTTGTTCCGGCACCCACTGAATATGAATCGCATCAATTCGGCTGGCATTGGCGCGCAGAAAGTCATCCTGAATGACGCAAGGCGGCCCAAGCGTGATTCCATACTGAGCCAGAGCCGCGTGGTAGAGCGCGAGATACCGGTTTTCGCACGGCAAATTCGGCCAGCTTGAAACGGTAATCATGAATCGGCTCGCGAGTCGGGCCGGAGGAACAGTAGGTTCAGCATCTGAGCATCGGGCCACTCTGGGATCAGTGGCGGTAGGTGCGCGTCAATCGCATCGTAAGCAACTGCTGTGAGGCTTCCATCTGCTCCAATCAGATAGCAGGTGAATCCGCGAGCGCGGAACCACTCCAGGTACGCGGACGGGTCAGCTCCCGCGTTACGAATGCCTATCGGCCAGTATTCGGTGAGGATCGCTTGCGGTCGGTCGCTTGTGATGAGTCTTTCCAGTCCCGCGACAACATGAGGCTCGTAGCCCTGCACATCAATCTTGATGAAGTCCGGCGCGGGCCAGTTGTTCGTTGTGAAGAGATCGTCGAGGCGAACAACGGGAACTTCCACACCCACGCGGCCAGAAGAATCGCTATCGGTGTAGAGTCGGTGGTCGCCGAGGTTGTCCGCTGACTTGAAGAGTTTCGCGGTGCCAGGCTCAGACCCGGCCGCTGCATTCACCGCGACGGTTTGTCGTCTCCCGAGGAGCTTCAAGTTTCGTTGAAGGAGCGAGAAGTTGTACGGCTCCGGTTCGATGGCGATTACGCGGCCGGTTGTGCCCACCAACTTCGCCGCGAGCGTCGCGAGGTAGCCGAGGTTCGCACCAACATCGAGGTAAGTCATTCCGGGGTGCAGTAAGGCGCGGAGCACGCCTGATTCCGCCTCCTCGTACTTCCGATGAACGAAAATCTTTCTCCCAACTCCGATGTCGCGCAGATCGACCCACAGCCGACCGTGAGGAACGCGCACGACGCGCAAATGACAGCGCGCAACAATCAGGGCGCGTGCAAGCCAGTCGCGGCGCACTGCGGGATCGGTGGCAAGCGCGCTTGCCCACGCGCGCCAGTGCCACAGCGGTCCGCGCACGCACGCGGGCACGATCTTCTGATACGCTCGCGCCAAGAGCGACATCGAATCCTCACAAGACTCGGCGTAGCTCTACGCCACGCCGTTCGCCAAGAATCCTTCACCCGACAGCTTCCTCACTCCACTCCAACAGCGGCATCACGACTCCAAGCCGACCTTCAATCTGCTGAAGCGAACCGATGGCCGACACCTCGAAGTCTAACACCGATTCCAGCAAATCGTGTCCCTGATCGCCGACTTGATTCGCAGCGACCAGCAGGTGATAGCGACCGGGAGCCAGCAAGTGTGCCGGGAACTTCACCCGTGCGACATATCGCCCCGGCTGTCGCGTGCGGCAGTAAACGCGATCCGCGTCTGCGTCTCCGGTGGTCAACACCGTTTGCTCTTCGCGGTTAAGCCGGAACGCGATCTGGCAGCTTGCCGGCGCGGTCACTTCATATTCAAGTTCGATGGTGAAGGGTTGATCGGGTACCAGAGTCGGAGCAACGGCACCATCCGCGGAGCGCACACGAACTGCCTTGAACGTGACTCGCCGGGATGATTGCGGTCGGGAGTCGAGCCATTCGGCCGCGAGGTCTCCGCGCTGAGTGAGGTATGAACGAACCGCGTCCGTGGGCTTCCCATCGAGTACCACCTTGCCGCCCGCAAGCACGATGGCGCGCGAACAGAGGTTTTGCACGGCGGTCATGTTGTGACTGACGAACAGCACTGTTCGTCCGCCGGCAGAGACTTCACGTAACTTCCCCAAACATCGACCCTGGAACTCCGCATCACCGACCGCGAGCACCTCATCGACTATCATGATTTCCGGTTCGAGGTGAGCCGCGACCGCAAAACCGAGCCGAACATACATACCAGAAGAATACCGCTTCACCGGCATGTCGAGGAACTGTTCGACTCCCGCGAAGCTGACGATTGCGTCGAAGCTGCGGGCGATTTCGCGCCGGGTCATCCCCAGCACACTGCCATTCAGATAGATATTCTCGCGGCCTGTTAACTCCGGGTGGAAGCCGGTGCCGACTTCGAGCAGGCTTCCGACGCGGCCACGCAGTTCCGCGCGTCCCTCGGTCGGTTCCATAATGCGAGAGAGAATCTTCAGCAGTGTGCTTTTCCCCGCTCCGTTGCGGCCGATGATGCCGAGCACTTCGCCGCGCTGAACTTCAAACGATACGTCCTTGAGCGCCCAGAAGTCCGTTTCGGAAGGTGCAGACTGATCGCGGAAGAGACTCAGTGCGCTGGCGAACTGTTCCGTGAGGTTCAGCCCTCCGCGCACGCGACTGCCGAGCCGGAATCGCTTCGCCAGGTTGGTCACGCGAATCGCGGGGTGCATTGGAAGCGCCAAGGAGATGCCAAGCGGCACGGCTTCAGAGTAGTCATCACGCTCCGCGTGATGTCAGAAGCGCAGCCTGCCAAGGGAAAGACACATCACGCGGAGCGTGATGACTACTCTGAAAGCTCGGCAAGGCGGGCCTACTAAATCGTATCCGCGAACGTTCGCTCCACGCGGCGGAAGTAGAGCACTCCCACAACCGCGAGCACAATTCCCACCACCGACGATACGCCGAACGCGTACCAGTTGATTGTGTCACCCAGCGCGCACTGTCGGAACGCCAGCACAAGCCCATACGCCGGGTTGAGGGGCAAGTAGACTTGTGCTGTTTCGCCCAGAGCGCTCGCGGGCAGGTACAGGCTCGGTGTGGCGAACATCCACAATTGCACGCCGAACGCCAGGATGTACTTGAAGTCCCGGTGAGCCACGATCAGCGCGGAGAGCAACACGCCCACGCCGGCCGCGGTGACCGCGAGCATCAATACGACCAGCGGTAGCATCAGCAGCGACCAGCCGGGTGTCACTCCAAAGGAAACAATCATCGCGGCCAAGAGAGCCGATGCAATGGCGAGATCGAACAGCCCCACGCCGATTGTGCTCAGCGGAATCACGAGCCGCGGGAAGTAAATCTTCGTGACCAGCCGTTCGTTCGCGACCAGGCTGTTAGCCGCAGAGGTCACGGTATTGCCGAAGAATGTCCACGCGACCATGCCCGCGAACACGAACAGCGGGTAGTGTTCGACATTCCCCGCGACTCCCGCCATGCGTCCGAGGAACAGCGCGAACACCGCCATCGTTGCCAGCGGCTGAGCCACCGCCCAGCCCACACCGAGTATCGTTTGCTTATAGCGAACCTGAATGTCGCGCAGCGCGAGGAAGAAGAACAGTTCGCGGTATCGCCACAGTTCGCGAAGGTCCGGCAGCGACCAGCCAGCTCGCGGTTCGATTACGGTGAGCGGTTGCTCTGGAGCAACCGCAGGCGCGGAAGTCGGCTGTGCTGGCGGTGTCGCGGACGCACTGCCAGGCGCGGAGCCAACCTCAGTAGTTTGCGCGTCGGAAGACAAACGACACCCAAAGGAGAATGTAGGACAGGCATCTTGCCTGTCAGAAGCAATGACAGGCAAGATGCCTGTCCTACGAAGAGAGATGGCACTCGCTCCGCGAGGCGCCTACTTTCTCCCCGCGAGCCATGAGCCGAGCGCTGCGCCCAAGCCGCCGAGTAGCACATCCGTGATGCAGGGCGTGTGTATCTCGAACCAGCGCTGACTATTCTCGAAGAACGCGGATGCGACTAACCCCAACACGGATGCGATCAGCACCGCACGCTTCGGCACGGGGTCAGATTGCTTTCGCGCGCGCGAAGCACGAGGGAAATACCACGCCGCGCTCAGCACTCCCAGAAGCCCGAAGAGCACGAGCTTCGTCAGCATCTCTTCGAGCGCAAACA
Organism: Planctomycetia bacterium; assembly: GCA_022616395.1. GTDB lineage: Bacteria > Planctomycetota > Planctomycetia > Gemmatales > Gemmataceae > Gemmata. Next base: position 5,142 of record JAKEEV010000180.1, read on the forward strand.
GCGGGTTGGCGCTTTCAAGCGGAAGTCCCGGTATCCAGTCGAACGGTCGAGGAGATTCGAGGCGCGCGGTTCCAGGCGCGGACTGAGTGATTGGTGTCATGCACGCCAGCCACACAACAGCCCAGCACACGACCAGCGGCAACGCAACTCCATCGGAATGAATGCGACCCGCGTACAAGCCCGCCAGAGCCGCCAGCGCGCCGACAAGCACATCCGTCGTACTCGGAGTGCGCGACTTCACCACCAACTGAATCGCTTCCAGACAGAAGGCCACCGCGACGGCCGCGAGAGCCACGCGGATTGTGCTCCACGACTCAAACCGCCCCTTCAACCGTGCCGCGAGCAACCCCACCGGGAAGAATAGCCCGGCGAGCGTGAGCAACTTCGCAATCTGCTTCCAGCCCTCTGTATCAGTCAGTCCATCGAACGCGCGGAACGGCACAAGCCGCACCTCCGCGTCACGAAAGCGCCGATACAGTTGGTAGGGGCTTGCGCTGACATCGAGCGGCAGCGCCTGGATGAACGCGAGGAGCACCAGATACGCAATCAGGAGCCGCGCGGCGGGGTTCTTGTCGGTGCCGGCCCACACCGCGCGTGCGCGTTCGGTAAACTTCTGCCCGAAGAGCACCCACGCGGTCATGCCGAATAGCGCGCCGAGAGTTTGCGCGAGGATGTCGGAAGCAGCGCAGGTGCGAGTCGGAAAGTACAACTGCGCGAACTCCACGACTGCCGCGAACAACGCACAGACCGGCAAGAGCAGAAGCCCGACGCCAATCATCTTCCTCCGCGTCCACTCACGATCCACGCACCGCCACCCCAACAACAGAAAGCCGAGCGGCACGCCAAGCAACACATTCGCGATACCATCGGAACGCGACTCCACCCGCACCCGGTGAGAGAGCACCCAGCCGAACGCCTCGGTCACTTCGCTCCAGGAACGCGCGTGAAAATGAAACGGCACCAGGCTGCCGTAGAGCGTGAACGCAGCGACCCCAAGCACACCCAGAGCGAACGCTCCACGACCAATCGAAGGCGAGCCGGATGTTTTCAACGTTGCGCCCCCTTCGCTGGGTCGGTTGGCGGAGCGGGGAGCGAAGTCGGCTTGGCTTGCGAAACGGGCGCTCTGCCCTTCTCCGGCGGTGGAGGCACAAAGAGATAAGCCGGGTTAATCGCATTCTCCTTGATGTCCTCGCGAGTCGAACTGCCGCTCACATTCACGAACACCCAGTCGAGCAGTTTCAGTTCCCCCCACAGGATCAGAAGCGCAATAGGCATCATCATCCACCCGGCGAAGTCGTGGAATACGCGGTCGCCCAGTTCCTTCCCACTCTCGTTGTAGAGCACGCCCGTCAGCGCGATACGAACGACGTTTGCGAACACCGCCACCGGCACCGCGGAAACCAGAATGAGAGCGCGATCCACCCACGGCCGCTGAACGACCAGTGCCATCCCCACCGACAGAGCTACGAACGTCAGCAACATGCTCAACCCGCTACATGCTTTTTCCACTTCCAGCGCGTGATCCTGAACGTGGAGGACGATGCCCTCGCGGTAAGTCGGGTAGCCGATCGTTTGCAGTGTGAACTCGGAGGCGATGGCCGCGACCTTCTGAAGTTGCCAGCCGAGGGTGCGTTCAACACTGTACGGTAGCGGAAACATGAACATCAAAAACGCCAGCGCCGGCCACAACCAGCGAAGCGTCGGCCAGCCGCCCAACAGAAGCGCGATTCCGCACAGATTCAGTACGAAGGACAGCCCCTGAAGCCATTCCTTCGCGATGTTGGACAGACCAGCGACGAGGAACAAACCTATCCCGCCCGCGATGAATGCCAGTCCCCAGGTGTTCGGCCACTTGATGCGCTCCGGTGCCCACTGCTTCCAGTGCCAGGCCAGATACGCCGAGAAGAACGGGACCAGAAAGCCGTGCGAGTATTCGGGCTTGAGCCACTGCGTGAACGAGTAAGCAAAGAGGTTGGCGTAAGCGACGATCAAGACGACGGTCAGCGGAACAGCCGCCGCGATCCACCCAGCCGAGCGAACAATCTTGACTGTGGATTCCCTGTGTGAAGCGAGATCGGGCCGTGACCCGGAATTAGAATCGCCAGGGGGAGAAGAAGAGGCAGTCACTTTCGCGGACTCCAATCACAGCGGACAGAGTCAACATATTAGGATAACGAGTCCCGTCGGGCGTGTCGCCCTTGTGCGTTGCTCGTCGCGGAAGCGTTTCTGTCCGGCGCTGAGTTTCCGCTGCGGGCTGAACGGAGTTTCGTTGGGAACAGAATGTGCGGCGTATTTGTCTGGTGTAAGCTATGATTATCTGGGGCGCTGGGATTATACTCTCGCCCAATCCATTGCCTGTGGTCGTCCCGAACTTCCGTCCTGAGCGGGGCTGCTTGCCCGTGAACGACCCGTTGATCGCCCGGTTCGCCAATGCCTGTGGCGCGACCGCCCCGCTGGATTTGCGGGTCGATCTGGCCGGCGGGAACACATTGGCTGAAGGCACCGTGAACCAACCGTTCACTCTGGTTGGCCGCGACGACGCCTGTGACGTCACTCTCTCCGATCCAGAAATCAATCTTCGACATGCGTGGCTTCAGGTGATTGGCGGACGGGTGTTCGCCATCGATCTGGGTAGCCGCACCGGGCTGGGGTGGCCGAGCGGCACTCGCGGGTCGGGCTGGCTTGATGTGGGAGTGCCAGTTCACATCGGTCCGTTCTTACTTCGCATTCGCGCCGCGGTCACCGACCGACCGAGTAGTTTCCCCGCCAACTACGATCCGCTCGCCTCCGACACGAATGCCACCAAGATTCGCCCGTCCGTCACTCTGGAGTTCCGCAACGGCAAGCGTCTTCGCGACCGGTGGACGGTCAACCGGCTCATCACGCTGGTTGGTCGGTCGCCGGACTGCAAGATTCACTTAACCGCTGACGACATCTCCGCGTATCACTGCGGACTTGTCTCCACGCGAACCGGACTGTGGGTTGTGGATTTGTCTGGTCGCGGAGTGGTGGTCAATGGCGAACGAATGCGAGTCGCTCCACTGGGGCATGGAACCGAACTGTGGGTCGGGCGTTTTTTGATCGGCTGTCACTACCCCTCGGCCGCCGCGACTCCGTCGATTGGACGAATCGCGGCACTCACGCCTCCGGCCCCGATCGCCGCCTCGACCGACCGCGCCCAACCGGGTCTGCTCGGCGCAACCGAACAAGCCGAAGACGAAGCGTTGTTCGACTCGCCGGACCCAATCACGGGGCTTCCCAATTCGCACATTCTGGCTGATGCCTTCGACACACCCGATCCCCGCGGACGTGGAGGCCCGCCCTCCAATCCCATTCAGGTCTCCGGGTCCGGCCCATCGCCTGGCGCAATCCCGGTGCCTCCGGGACGATCCGCAACGGACCTGCTCGTGGAGGCGGCTCAGTCGGACGAGACGGCCGTTGTTCCGCTTCTGAGGCGAATGGCCGAACTTCACGGCCAAACAAGTGCTCAGTTCCAACAATTTTTAACGCTCCTGGAAGAGACCTTCGCCCACGTGAGGCTCGAATACCTGTCGGTGATGAGGCACGAACTGAACCGGATTCTGGAACTCGACACGGAACTCGCGGCTCTTCAGGCGGAGGTAGCGCATCAGGCGCTGGTGGAAGCGGCAGCCGCGGCCGCGATCAGGAACGCGAGTGGAAACTCACCCGACCCGGTTCCAAGTTCGGGATTGGGACGCCCACCTGTCGCGGACAAGAGCAGTGACCGGCCTGGGGGGTGGATTCCTCCCTCCACGCCCACCCCGCTGCCAGACACCGGCTCATCCACATCCACACGCCTTCTGGATCGGGTAACCGCGCTTCAACAAGAGCGCAACACGCGCTGGCAAGCGCTCATTACTCTGTTCACCGGCGTGTGAAGCGCTGGCGGTTCTTCGGAGGACGGGCTTTCAAGGCTGTCTGACGAGCGAGAAAGGCCGTCCGACTCGCGCCTCAAGTGTTATTGTTTGGGTAGCGGGGGCAGAGGCTTTGGGATTCCCCGGTTTCATGTGCCGCTCGGCTTGCGGCTCATCGAAACAACAAGAGGCCGGGACATTCCCGGCCTCTTGTTGCGTGTGGTTGTCGAAGGCATCACTGACTGATCGCGGGTTTCACCTCACGCGGCATCGGCGCGACCGGGAACCGACGCTTGGAACCGAATTTCTCTGGGAAGGCGGTGCCGTGGTCCACGAGGTTCCAGTACGC
>JAKEEV010000024.1 GCA_022616395.1 Planctomycetia bacterium
TCGCCGAACGGACCCTCTCGCACTTCGAGTAAACCGGCGGTGCGCAGAACGCGGTTGGGGTACACCGGCCGCGACACGTCGCAATGTCCGTACTCGCTCACGACCCACACCTTCGCGCCGATCTCCTTCGCGGCGTCGAGCAGCGGTTCACATGCATCGTCGAGTTCCTTCACACACTTCGCCATATCTGTGCCTTGCGGCCCGAACCGCTGCGGGTCGTAATCGAGGTGCGGAAGATAGACGAGTGTGAGGGTGGTGTTGGGCCATTCATCGGCAAGGAGCTGAGCCGCGGCGTTGGCGATCCACTGTGTACTCTTCGCCCCGGCCATTGGTCCCCAAAACTGCGGGAACGGGAAGGCACCGAGTAGGTTTTCCAAGTTCACCGATACATCCGGCGTGCCAGTGATACCGAACGCCTTGTTGCCGTCCACCGCGTAATGCGGTTTGGGCGTGATCGAAATATCTACCGCCGCGCCCTGGTTGAACCACCAGAAGAGCTTTGCACACGAGAACTGCTGGCCGCGCTCCTTCGCGCGCTTCCGAGCGGTCGCATAAAGCGGCTCCGCTTGAATCAGCCGGTTGCATTGCTGCCAGAAACGAACTTCGTTCGTGTCTCGAAACAGCCAGCCGTTGGCGACGACACCGTGCTTGTTCGGCAGCTCGCCCGTGAGGATCGTTGACTGTGCGGTGCAGGTGACCGCCGGCAGCACTTCCGGCATGTCCGCGACCCAACCGCTTTGCGCGATGGCTTTGAGGCGCGGGGCGTGTTCCAGAAGTCGAGGCGTGAGACCGACCGCGTTAATCAATACGATTGGTTGCATGTGGACACGGTAGAAAGGCGAACCCCGCCCGCAAGGGCGGTGGGTGGCGAACCCCGCCCGCAAGGGCGGTGGGTGAGGATCAACACATGCAAACCCGACGACTCGGCAACTCGGATATGCACATCACGCCCATCGGCTTCGGCGCGTGGGCCATCGGCGGAGGCGGATGGGCGTTTGCTTGGGGAGCGCAAGATGACGCGGAGAGCATCGCGACCATTCGCGAAGCCCTCGACCTCGGCATCAACTGGATCGACACCGCCGCGGTGTACGGATTGGGTCACTCGGAAGAAGTCGTCGCCAAGGCGCTCGAAGGCGTGACGAATCGGCCGTATGTGTTCACCAAGTGCGCTCGCGTGTGGGACAAGAACCGGCAGATCGGAAAGAGCTTGAAGGCCGCGAGCATCCGCGCCGAGTGCGAAGCGAGTCTCAAGCGATTGAAAGTCGAGGTGATCGACCTGTATCAGGTTCACTGGCCGGAACCGCCGGAGGACATCGACGAGGGCTGGCAAACGGTGATGAAGCTGAAAGAAGAGGGCAAGATTCGCTGGGCTGGTGTGTCCAACTTCAGCGCCGAACAGATGGCTCAGGTGTCGAAGTTCGGCTCCATCACGTCGCTTCAGCCGCCGTATTCGATGATCCGGCCGGAAGTGGAAGAGAGCATTCTTCCCTATTGCCTCGCGAACAACATCGGCGTGATTGCGTACTCGCCGATGGCCAGCGGGCTACTCACCGGAGCGATGACACGCGAGCGCATCGCGGCGCTACCGGCCGACGACTGGCGGAAGGAAAAGAACAAGCACTATCAGGAACCGCTTCTGACGCGCAACTTGAACCTCGTGGAACTGCTGAAGGCGATTGGCTCGCGTCACGGGCGTTCGCCGGGCGAAGTGGCAATTGCGTGGGTGCTGCGACACCCGGCGGTGACCGCGGCGATTGTCGGCGCCCGCCGACCGGGTCAGTTGAAGGAACTTCTGGGTGTGGCGAACTGGCGATTGACGCCGGGCGAAGTCGATGAGATAGATAGGTTCCTCAAAGCGAACCCGGCCTGACCCAAGCAGGAGATTCAAGCATGATACTCGTGACGCTGGCCGACGCGTGCCTTCGATTACCCGAACTCGTTGATTTGGTGGCGAAGGGCGAACAGGTCGTGATCGTTCAGAATGGCGTGACGCTGGCCGCGTTGACGCTCCCACCGTTCACGATTCCAACCCTGGAAGAGGAAGCCGAACGCCGGGCCAAAGCCGAAGAATTCTCGCGTCTTATTGCCAAGTGGCATGAGGAGGACGGATTGCCTTATCCGCCGGAGGGCGAGTTGCCAACTTTCCCCCAGCCGGAGTCGCCCGCCGCATGAACTTCCCGACTGTTACGCTACCCAATTCGCCGCCATCGTTCGTGCTGGACGTGTCGGTTGCCGCATCGTGGGGCATTCCGATGCGGTACACCGTCTACACACACCGCGTCCAGTCGCGGCTCGCTTCCGGGACTGTTACAATCATCGCCACGAACTGGCCGCTCGACTTGGTCGATGAACTGCTCGTGGCCGTAAACCGAGGCGAGACGACCCCCCAGCGCGCGGACGCACTTCTCGCGAACCTGAGCGCATATCGAATCTACCTTGATCCCCAAGGACCGTTCCAGGCGTGGCCGGACGTGCTCAATCTCGCTCGGACTCACAACCTTTCCGTCCATCAAGCAGCGTCTCTTGAACTGGCTCTCCGGTTGAATCTCTCACTGGCAACCACCGACGCCACGCTCACCCTCGTCGCGAACGCGTCTGGTATTTCGATCTTCACGCCATGACTTCTAATCGGGTCAACTCAAGGAGCTTCTGGCCGCGGCCAACTGGCGATTGACGCCGGGCGAGGTCGATGAGATAGATAGGTTTCTCAAAGCGCACCCGGGGTGAGATTCAAACCGCAGGAGGCGAACATGACGGTTGTAACGATTGCGGAAGCACGCGAAACCCTTCCTGACCTGCTCCGCCGCGTGGCGGCCGGCGAACAGATCGTGATTGCAGACGGTGAAAAGTGGCTCGCGGCGCTGACGCAACCCGCACGCGTGATCGGCTACACCCGTGTTTCGCCTGAAGAGAAGGCGGCACAGGTGGCACGAGCCGAGGCATTCGTTAGAGAGTGTCTCAAACTCAAAAACGATGCCCCACTCCCGATTCCCGATGGCATGAGTGCCGAGGAGTACTTCGCACGGTATCAGGAGCAGGAATGATCATCTACCTGCCATGGCTCCCGAATCCGTCAGGTGCGCCAACATTCGTACTGGACACCAGCGTGACGAGCGCGTGGCGCATACCCGCCTACAGGAACATTTACCCAAATCGCGTGATGATGACGCGGATCATTCGATCAATCGCGGTCGTTCCAGAGAACTGGGCACTTGATGTCGCTGAACAGATGCGGCTCGCGGTTACGGCGGGTAAGATTACCGATCTTGAAGCGACGCGTTTTCTCACGGGGTTATGGTCACTCCAGATTTGGATTGATAACGAGACTCCACTTCGCGTGTCGAGCGATATCTTTGCCCTTGCAAACAGCCACAACATCACCATCGGCGAAGCGGCCTTTCTGGAACTTGCGATCCGCCTCGGACTGCCTCTGGCCACAATCGACCCAACTCTCACCCGCGCCGCGAATGCGGCCGGTGTTTCGATCTTCACGCCGTGACTTTACCCCAGGTGACAACATGATCCGCTGGCTACTTCCACTCGCGCTTGCTCTGGGTCTTCTCACTCCGCTTCCGGTGTTCGCACAGCCGACACCGGCACCCAAACAGCCGGACTTCAAAGACAGCGTCCGCGCGAAGTACACCAAGTACGAGTTCAAGATTCCGATGCGCGACGGGACGAAGCTATTCACCGCGGTCTATGTGCCGAAGGACGATTCCCAGAAGTATCCGATGCTATTCATCCGCACGCCGTATAGCGTCGCGCCTTACGGAGCGGATAAGTACCCGACCGAGCTGCGGCCCGGATCGCTCTTCACCAAAAGCGGCTACATCTTCGTTTACCAAGACGTGCGCGGCCGGTGGATGTCCGAGGGCGACTACGAGAACGTGCGCCCTCACAACCCCGCGAAGAAGCCGAAGGAGTTCGATGAGAGTAGCGACACCTACGACACAATCGACTGGCTTCTGAAGAACGTGAAGGGCCACAACGGAAAGGTCGGCATCACGGGCATCTCGTATCCGGGCTTCTACGCGGTGTGCGGGATGATCGACGCGCACCCGGCAGTCAAAGCGGTCTCGCCGCAAGCGCCGGTCACCGACTGGTTCATCGGAGACGACTTCCACCACAACGGCTGTCTGTTCCTGCCGCATTGCTTCAACTTCATGTATGGTTTTGGCAAACCGCGGCCGGAGCCGACCAAAAAGTTCGGCCGAGTCGGTTTCGATCACGAAACGCCCGACGGCTACAAGTTCTTCCTCGAAATGGGGCCGATCAAGAACGCCGACACGAAGTTCTACAAGGGCGAGATCGCGTTCTGGAAGGAAGTGATGAAGCACGGCACCTACGACGACTTCTGGAAAGCTCGCAACATCCGCGCGCACGTGAAGAATATCAAGCCGGCGGTCTTGACAGTTGGCGGGTGGTTTGATGCGGAGAATCTCTTCGGCGCGCTGGAAATCTACAAGCACGCGGAAGCGAACAGTCCGCCGAAGTTCAA
>JAKEEV010000181.1 GCA_022616395.1 Planctomycetia bacterium
CATGACCACGCGACGCGACTTCCTGAAGACTTCCACGCTACTCGGCTTCGGCGGCACGGTGCCCGCGTTTCTGGGGCGCACGGCTCATGCGGCTCCGATGGCGGATAAGCCCGGCGCGAAGGACACGATTCTCGTCGTGATCCAACTCACAGGCGGCAATGACGGCGTGAACACCGTTGTGCCGTTCACCAACGCGGACTACTACAAGATTCGCCCGACCATTGCGATTCCGAAGGATCAGGTGAAGAAGCTCACGGATGATCTGGGTTTCCACCCATCAATGGGCGCGCTGGCGAAGCTCTACACCGATGACAGCGCGGTGTGTGTTGTGCAGGGCGTGGGGTATCCGAATCCGAGTCAGTCTCACTTCCGCAGTATGGACATCTGGCACGCGGCCAGCACCGCGGAGACACTCACCGAGGGCTGGCTCGGTCATGCGCTCAAGAAGCAAGGCGTGCCGGCGTTTCATCTTGCCAGCGGCAACGAGTCTTCTCCATTGGCTCTGGCAGGAGCGCCGGTTCGCGTGCCGAGCATCACATCGCTCGACGACTTCAAGCTGAAGATGGTTGCGGCCACTGGAGCCGATGCCGCGGCCCAGAAGAGCGTGATTACGGGTGTCGCGTCATCGGTTGCTGGCGCGAGCGGTTCTAACACGCTGCTCGATTTCGTTTCGCGCACCCAGTTGAACACATACGCCAGTAGCGAGAAGCTCGCCGCGATTGGCAAGAACTACACACCAAAGGTGCCGTACCCGAACTCAGGGCTTGCCAACAAACTGAAACTCGCGGCTCAGTTGATTGACGCAGACATCGGAGCGCGGCTCTTCTATGTCTCGCTTGAGAACTTCGACACTCACGCGGGGCAAGGCGGATCGGCCGGTGCTCATGCGAACTTACTCACGCAGTTCTCCGATGCTGTCTCTGCCTTCTATCGTGATCTGGCCGGGCGCGGGCACAAGGACCGGTTGTGCGTGATGACGTTCTCGGAGTTCGGCCGGCGCTCTTACGAGAACGGGAGCAAGGGGACCGACCACGGAGCCGCGGCCCCGATGTTCCTCGTCGGCGGCAAGGTGAAATCCGGCATCATCGGCAAGCATCCGGGCCTGACCGGGCTGAAGGACGGGAATCTCGTCCACGACACCGACTTCCGCCAAGTTTACGCTGCGGTCCTCGATCAGTGGCTTGGCGTCGATAGCAAGGCGATTGTCGGCGAAGGCTTCAAGGCGGTGGAAGTGTTTGGGAAGTGAGGAGAGAAGACCGCACGAGATAACGTGGTGTGAGACGCAGGAAAAGAACCCCCTCACCCGCCGCTACGACTCCCGCCTTGCGGGAGTCTGCGGCGACCTCTCCCCCGCCACGGCGGGAGAGAGGTGTTGTGGTTGGCCTTCTCGTGTAGCTCATGTGAACTGCAAACACCCCCACCTCTCTCCCGCCGTGCGGAGCGCTTCGCTCCGCGAATAGCGGCGGGTGAGGGGTCTTCAACACACAGTAACCCTTCA
>JAKEEV010001235.1 GCA_022616395.1 Planctomycetia bacterium
GTACTCGTGGTGTGTCTCCGCGGTTGCCTGCCAGGAGAAGCAGAGGTTGGCGAACTCGCCGCTTCCACTGGCTTCAACAACGACCTCGAATTGACTCGACTGCCCACCCAGGAGTGAGAGTTGCGGACTGCGTGGTTTGAGCCAGTCTCGGTCAGAGGTGATGGTCAACTCGATCGGAGCCTCCGGTCCGTTCTCGACCTGGACAATAACGGTGGTGCTTGCGCCCGCGAGAGGTTCGACCTCAAGCGGGTGGACATCCTCGAGCAAATCTCGACCCGTCCGCGGATCAACGATCCGCTTGAGACGCGGGGGTTTCTCTGTCAATTCAGACATGGCGGGCGAAGGGTTGAACCTCAAGATTGATAGTCATCACGCAGCGAAACGAGAGTCACGTTATTCCCGTCGAAGTCTCGCTTCAGTGCGACCGGTAGAGACGAATTCGAACACGATCAGAATCATTCCCACCCTCAACTTCCACATCCACACGCCCGAAGTCACCGCCCTGAGCGTCGAGCATCAGCACCACGTACCGGCTCGCTCCGGGTGGAACCCGAAGGTGGTCTTGCGGAGCCAACCGCAGTCCGTCGCCGGCACACCGCACGCGCAAGCAAAGGTCACCGGGACCGCCATTGGTGAAGATAATCGGCCACTCCTGCGGTTGGCCGGTTCGCGGTAACTGCCACGGTTGACCGTTATTCAGCGCGAGGAGGTCTTGTTGGCCCTTGAGGTCGCGAATCGCCCGGAGACTCCCACGCGGAGGCGGTTCAACCGCGCGTGCAGGTGGCGGAGGAGGGGCGGGTGGTGGCGCGACTGGAACAACTGGCGGAGGAGGGGGAGGTGGCGAGAGAGTCGGGCCTGCGGCCCGCTGGGCAAACCACGCAGCGAGTTCTGACCGGAGTGCCTCGGGGTTTGCGGGTCGGCGGTCCGGTTGGAGATTGAGAGCACTCGGCGGAAGTCCCGCAGTGCTCGGTCCTTTCAGGATTCGCTCGCGGATTTGGGCGGCGGTCGGTCCCTCAATCAGGTGTTTGCGTTCGGCGAGCAGATAGGCCACAAGTCCCGCGGAGTAGATGTCGGCGGCCAAACCCGCTGATTGCCCGCGAATCACTTCGGGTGCCACATAGCGCAGCGCTGGAAGTGGATACGCGGAGTCCACACTTCCGAGGACCACGGCCCGGCCA
>JAKEEV010001236.1 GCA_022616395.1 Planctomycetia bacterium
AGAGGTCAGAAGCCAGAGGCCAGAAGACAGACAACAGACAGCAGACAACAGACAGCAGAAAAGCCACGTAACCCAATCTGCCCTCTGTCTTCTGTCCTCTGTCCTCTGACAGAGGAAACCACCATGCCCCTCATCGTCCTCGGTAGCTGCAACAAGAAAAAGCTCAAGGAAATGGTCGCGCTCTTAGGGGATCTGGGGTTGGATCTCACTGACCTGACTCCTTATCCCGACGCTCCGGAAGTCGCGGAGACCGCTGATACCTTCCTCGGCAACGCGACACTCAAGGCGACACAACTCGCGCCCGCGCTGAATGCCTGGGTGATTGGCGAGGATAGCGGATTGTGCGTCCCGGCTCTTGGTGGCGCGCCGGGTGTGCTCTCGGCACGCTTCGCGGGGACGCAGGGCGACGATCAGGCCAACAACGACAAGCTTCTGACGGAAATGGCGAAGCTGACAGGCGACCAGCGAGCGGCTTACTACGTCAGCACGGCGGTTCTGGCCGATCCGACGGGGAAAGCGATCGCGCAAGTCGAAGGGCGATGTCATGGACTGATCGTGAGCGAGCGCCGAGGAACTGGCGGATTCGGCTACGACCCGCTGTTTCTGGTGCCGGAGTACGGAAAGACATTCGGCGAACTTCCTCCCGAAGTGAAGCAGCAGATGAGCCACCGCGCGAAGGCGTTCGAGCAACTGAGGCCGATCATTGAACGCGCTGTACTTGGGAGGGCCGGAACATGATGTTCCCGCGCGTTGTGTTGCTGGTGTCGGCGTGTGTGTTCGCGTTCTTCGGAGCGTGGGCGGTGATGTTTCCCATCAGTCAGGTGAGTTTGGTCGAAGTCGGGGTGCCGACAGCAACCGCGCGGGCCGATGTGCGAACGCAGTACGGAGGATTTACGCTTGGCTTCGCGGTGTTCCTGTATGTGTGCTTCGTCCGTCGAGAGTGGACCGCAGTTGGCCTCTTGGCAAGCGCTTGCGCTCTGAGCGGCTTCGCGCTGACGCGAACTCTCCGCGCTCCTCGACGGACCCGTTTCGCCGACGATCTACTCTCTGGCGCTCGCGGAGGGTTCAGGCGCGATTCTGTCAGCGGTCGGGTGGTGGGTCGCGAAGCGCACGTAGGACAGGCTTCCAGCCTGTCTGTCCTACGAAGAGACAGGCTGGAAGCCTGTCTGTCCTACGAAGAGACAGGCTGGAAGCCTGTCTGTCCTACGAAGAGACAGGCTGGAAGCCT
>JAKEEV010001237.1 GCA_022616395.1 Planctomycetia bacterium
ACGTCGATCACGAGCTAATCAACATCCGGCAGGGGCAATCGTGGACTGCTCGTCATTCCCGGACAGAGCTCGGGGCCGCGGAGTTGTGCCGTGAATACTCGCTTGCCGCTCCCGACATTATCGAACTCAGATTGCCGATCCAAGAGGTGATCCGTTGGTTAGAGGATGCGGTCGGGGCGTGTCGACTGCACAAGGATGAGCGAGGAGAAACTCATGTTGGGGTTCACCTCGGAGTCTCGTACATGCTGATCGGGAAAACTCAGCAGGCGATTGCACGATTGGAACAGTCGCTTGAGTCCGCTCAAGCGGCCGGGGATCGCGGAAGAGAGTCGCACGCGCTGACGAGCCTCGGTCTGGTGTGGAACCGGCTTGGGGAGCCCGAGAAGGCGGTTAGGGTTCTTGAAAAGGCGCTCGCGATCCAGCAAGAACGTGAAGATCGACGAGCGGAATGCGCGACACTGGGTAACTTGGGTTCTGCGTGGGCCGATCTCGGCAACTCCCACAAAGCTCTCCATTATTTCGCGCAGGCACAGACAATCTCGCAAGAACTCGGGGACCGTCGGAAGGAAGCCGCCGCCCTTGCCAATCAAGGGACCGTCTGGTTTGAACTGGACGACATCGACAAGAGCGTCGAGTTCTATAACGCAGCGCGGGTGATCGTCCAGGAACTCAAGGATCGTAGAGCGGAAGCGGCCTTAGTATTCAACTTGGGTCTGGCATCGCGGAAACTTGGCAAATCGGACGAAGCCATCCAGCGCGCCGAATGCGCACTCCAACTCTATTCCGAGATCGATGACCCGCGGGCGGAGGAAATCCGCGAGCGACTCGCGCAGTGGCGCGGGGAAGCGGCTTCTTGAGCGGTCACTTCCCCATTGCCCCACGCCCGACGCGCGGTATCGTGCCGGGGACAAACAACCCACCGCCCTTGCGGGCGGGGTTCGCCATTCCCCGGAGTTCACCATGCCAATTCCCACGCGGCCGCTTGGTAAGACCGGCGTGAATGTCTCCATCATTTGTCTCGGAGGCTGGCACATCGGTCAGCCCGCTATCGGTGATGC
>JAKEEV010001238.1 GCA_022616395.1 Planctomycetia bacterium
GGACAAGCGGCTGGATCAGCTCAAGCTGTGGCAATAGGGGGGCCACCTTCAGGTGGCCCAGTTCGTTCGGGCCGCGTTAGCGGCCCGTTCAGCCGCTTTGTGCGGCTCACACATTAAGGCCCCCGGCTTTGCCGGGGGATACTTACCCACAAGTTTCCAGAAGGTGGGCATTGGCAGCCGGAGCGTGTGGTCATCATTGAGTTCCCAGATATGGAGGCACTTGACGCTTGGTACTCCTCGCCTGAGTACCAGCCGCTCATCGCTCTCAGAAAGCAATGCACGAGCGAGTTCGACATGCTCATCACTCTCGAAGGTGTCTGATAGTGCGGCCTAACCCTTCGTTGCACCCGACGTGCTACGGCTGGCTTCGCCCGCTTCCGCGGGCCGGTGATCTCTAGCGTTAGCACCCATCGGATACGCAAGGAGCAGTCGATATGCCGGAAGTCCATGAGGGTGGATGTGTATGCGGGGCGGTGCGTTACCGAGCCATGCGGGCGCCGGTTCGAACGACGGTCTGTCACTGCACGTTCTGTCAGCGCCGAACCGGAAGTGCTTTCGGGTTCATCGCCTACTTCAAACAAGAAGACATTGAGATCACAAGCGGAGATCTGAAGTCGTATGAACACCGCTCGGACGAAAGCAACCGATTACTCCGGATCGAGTTCTGTCCCAACTGTGGCACCACGATAACGTTGACAGTTGAGCTCTTACCCGGTGCACGCGGTATCGCTGGCGGGACGTTCGACGATCCTTCTTGGCTCAAGATCGAGCGACACACTTGGATACGGTCTGCTCACCCCTGGCTGATCGTGCCTCCGGACGTCGAGCAGTTCCCAAAGAGCTCCTTGCAGCAGCCGCTTCAAATCAAGTAGATGTTAGGCATGGGTGCTAACCCCGCGTTCGAGCGGACGGCCACAAGCGCGCTTCGCTCGCTTGCGGTTCCCTCCTCGCTACGCCCGTCGGCCGCCGCTCAACGCGAGCGTTAGCGGTCACATTGCGACATGCGTGCGGTCGTTCTCCTCCTCGCCCTCGCGGCTGCCTCAGACTTGGTCAGTGCCAAGACACCGACCGAGACCACCGATCC
>JAKEEV010000182.1 GCA_022616395.1 Planctomycetia bacterium
CACAACAGTTGGCAATCTACCATTACTAGACAGCAAAAATCCGTCCAGTAAGATACTTTTGTATAGTTAACCTCTCCCGGCCGCTTTTGACACAGTCTCTAGTAACTGGACGCGAAATGCCCCGCGAATCGCTCCATTCCCTTGCGGAACGACGGATTTGCAAGTGGAAGTCGTGAGTGACGGCGTTCTTGCGGAAGCGTCCTTCCAGCGCTGGTCTCGAAAAAGACCGTTTCAGAAGTTCGATCACTCTGGGTGAGCGGAATCGGGGTGGGTTGGCGTGTGGTCAGGAATCGGAATGGTGGAGATGCTGAGGAGGGCCTGAACGGGGTGCCGGGCGTCGTACTCGACCGTGACGCGATAACAGCCGGGCGGAAGGCTTCCGGGCATCCGCTCCGTGGTCTGGACTTCGAGCCGGTAGTTCACCCGGCGGACAACCACACCCTGATGGGTACCGGCGGTCTCGGCTCCTTCGACAGTCGCCGACGACAGAACGTCTTCGGCCAGTGGGCGCGGCATTCCGGGATGCAGTGGAGGCCGGTCAGGAGCGACCAGAAGGAAATGATCGGGGGCGAACCGCTCCTCCTCGGGCGCGGGTGTTGCCGTGGGTCTCGGTCGGGCGGCATCGGCAGCCACCCAGCCGCCGAACCCAACAACGCCAACCGCGAGCAACCACAGCGGGTTGATAGAGAGGAGCTTGAGAGAACCCATCAACGGCATCTCCTAAACGTCCCGTCCGACCTGATGTGGGACGGGGGAGAGCCGTCATCCAATCAGAAGAGCGGATCGGGATAGTGAACTTCGATCAGCGGGTGCCCCGGTTTGGTGGCGTCGAACTCGAGCGTCACGAAAGTCCGGGTTGCGGGTGGGGTCGGCTGTCCCATTGGGTGAGTGGGCCGGATCGGCCGCACTGTTTGGATCGGAGCCAGGTCCGCATCATACGACGCCAGGTAGGTAACCTTTCCGTTGGACACCCGAACCGGGTGAATATCCTGAGGCGCGGGCACACCGACTAACCCCTCGACTTCCGTTCGCGTCATGCCCGGTTTCAGCTTGGGAAGAACCCTGGCGGTGCGTTGTGGGTTTGGCTTCTCTCCCTCGTTGGGTGGCAGAACTCGCCTTTGTGGGGCTGGCTCAAGCACGACCTCCCCCTCAAACGTCGGCACGTCCACATCGAGATTCGGATTTCCCCCTTCAGGGCCACCGACCAACCTCGGTTCCTTCTCACGAAACACATCAATCCACACCCACCCGGCGAAGGCGGCAACGAGGACCCCCAACACCAGGACTGGGTGTGAACGGATGAAGCGGAGAGGTCGCATGTCCGGCCCTCATTCATGTTGAGGACGCCGCGGGGGACATCGCACAAACAGGACGATCTCCAGGCGGCTGGCTAACCGTGAAACTCAGTTTCACATCCGACGTAGGTGGATTTAAGTACCCTCCAAGATACCTCATCCACGCGCGAAATTCTTAAAGAGAATTCGTCAGCCGTTGGGACATCTTTCCGCTTGCGGCGCCTTTTCCGCTCCGCGGCCGTTTACTCGATCCGTCCATTTCTTTCAACGCGGACCCAGAGCGTGTCACTGCCCAACGTTGATAAACGATTGCCCAAGAAAGAACAGAACTCAGGCACGCTGTTACAAACGCACCGAGCAGCCACTCCGAATCCGGCACGCTCTTGTTGGCGACGCCACCGGCAGCCAGTTTGCTATTCTGATCTCTGTCTTCTGCCTTCTGTCCTCTGATCTCTGTCTTCTGTTCTCTGTCCTCTGACTTTGGAATCATCATGCGCCGGCGGGTGGTTGTTGTCGTGGTCGTGCTGTTGGTGTTGGGGGTGGTTGCGCTTGCGCTTCCGTTTATCATCAAGGCTCGGTTGAACGCGACGCGGGTGGCTTCGCAGAACAACTTGCGGGAACTGAGCTTGTTCGCGGCCCAGTATGCCAACCCTGACCCGAAGCGCGACACCAAGCGGCTTCCCAAAGTAGTTCCCGCCGGTACGATTCTCCTCCCGAACACTCCGCCCGACGAACGACTGAGCTGGGTTCCAGAGATTCTTCCCGGTCTCGATCAACGAAAGATCAATACGGAAGAACTACTGAAGCGTATCGACCGCTCAAAACCGTGGACCGCGGACGTCAACCAGCAAGTCGCGCGCACCCGGTTGGTGGTGCTCCTGTGTCCTGAAAATCCACCCGTTGTGGCTCCCGATGAGCCGGCCGTGACGAGCTACGTTGGTATTTCCGGAATCGGAGCGAACTCGGCCACGTTTTCCCCAAATGACCCGAATGCTGGCGCGTTCCGTTACGACACGCCAACGCCATTTGATCGCATCACGGACGGGTTAAGTCAGACGCTCTTGTTTGGAGAGACTCGAACAGTGGGTCCGTGGTTGAGAGGCGGACCATCGACCGTTCGCGGACTCAATGACTCGCCGACTGCTCCCGCGCTGATCGGCACCGATGGGCAGTTTGGTGGCTACTTCCCGTTTGGTGCTCACTTCGCGCTGTGTGATGGGAGCGTGCGAGTCTTCACTCCGCAAACCACTCCGAACGTGCTCCTGGGTCTGGCAACGATCGCGGGGAAGGAAACCGACACGCTGCCGGGGGAGTAGCTTGAATCGCAAGTGATCGGTGATCGGTGAACAGTGATCAGTAATCAGTGAACAGTCATCAGTCAGCAGACACGGAACCTCTTCCGACTTGATGACTGATGACTGATCACTGATCACTCGATGACTGCTTACCTCTCGCCATACGCCTTGAACTTGGAGGTCGTCTTCTTCGGCGCGATCGAGATGGGCAGGTCGTTGGCGCCTGGTGGTGAAGCGGGTGGCATGGGCTTGGTGTCCGGCGCGGGGAGCGGAATCGGGTTGGCCGGGCCGCCGTCGTAGCGGAACGGGTTGTTGCCAGGTGCGATGGGCTGCGTTGGCTGCGCGACCGGCTTCGCGCTTCCGAGTGGCACGGTTAGCGTGTTCAGCGCATCGGCGTCTCCGCTGATGCGGAACCCGAAGTAGAATCCGCTGCCGTAGCCCGGATAGTAGTAATTCGAGTAATACGGGCGGTAGTAGTAGTGTCGGTAGTAGTTGTAATACGCCGGCCGGTACGAGAAGTAGAACGAGTTGTACCCGCCGTAGTATCTGCCATACCCGCCGTACCCACCGTAGTATCTGCCGTATCCGCCGTATCCACCGCGATAGCCGCCGTAGTAGCCACCGTATCCGCCACGATAGCCGTAGTAGTTTCCGTAGCCGCCGTAGTAGCCGCCGTACTTCCTGTAGCCGTGGGTCAACTCGGTGTCTTGAGTCGCGGCGTCCGCGGCTGTTCCTTGTCCGCCGAGAGTCATTGTGATTCCGGTCGGCTCGCCTCCCAACTGAAGCGTGTCTTGATCTTGCGCGCTGCTTACGCCTGCGGTTGCCAGCACCGCCCCAATCGTCAGCGCGGCTTTCCAGGTGTTCCAGGTCATGTTGTTGGCCCTCCCATCGTTTCGGATGGCAGAGTGTTCCGCTGGTGCCATCGGGAGTTATTGTAAGTGGCTCGCCAGCGCGACGGAAGCAGAACGCATGCGGAAAGAACCAGCGTTTGAGTGGTGAATCTGGGCGATTGGGGCAGAGTTGATGCGCGGGTTGACTCCTCAGCACGGGTGTTGGGCGCGGACTGGTGAATCAGAACGGGATCTCGTCATCCGATCCGGCAGCAAAGCCACTCAAATCAACATTGCTCATGTCGTACTCGATGGGGTGTTGATAGCGGAAGTTTACCTGGACCGCGGCTCCTCCCGTTCGTCGAATGGCGTCCCAGGTGTCTTTGTCGATTCGCGGGTTGCCATTGAGCGCGAGGTGTTCGAGCTTCGGCATGTTGGTTTGCGCCGCGAGTGCAAGAGCGCCTTCGCTGCTCAGGTCGCACTGGGCCAGAATGAGTTGCCGAAGGTTCGTCAGGTTCGGAGAAGCAGCCAGCGCAAGCGCGCCAGCATCTCCGATTGGACTTGATCGTAAATCCAGCGTTTGCAGTCGGCGGAACGCGGAGTTCGTTGCCAGCGCGGTCCATCCCTCCGCGGGAATCGCCATGTTCCACGCATAAAGCACCAGGACGCGATCCCACCACTTCTTGCTCAGGAGTTCCGCCCAGTCCACCGGCGACTTCGCGGCCTTGCGGG
>JAKEEV010001239.1 GCA_022616395.1 Planctomycetia bacterium
AACGCGGGTTGGCAAGCCCAACCCCAAGCGGCGCCGGACGCGGCGCGCCGGGTCTTCAGGGGTGTGGCCCGCTCGCGCCGCGAGCGGACCACACTCAAGACGGTCGGTTTGTAACGACAGCGCAAGATGAGCGGGTAGGAGAAGGGATTCAGGCGAATTGCTCGTGCCTGGAGCGCGATTCGCGCCCGTCTTTCGGTTACACTAAAAGGAAGTGTAGGGGGTGTGCCATGCGTCGCGAATTGGCGGGTAAACGAGTGATTCTGATCGGGGCCAGCGGAGGGATTGGTCGCGCTCTGGCGACCGCGCTCGTGAAAGCCGGCTCGAAAGTGGCTCTGGCTTCGCGAACCGCGGAGAAGTTGATTGAACTTGCGGACGCACTTCGAGACGCGGGTGGCGACGTGATTGCCTCCCCGACAGACATCACCAAGCCCGAAGATCGGCAGCGGCTGGTCGAAACCACTCTGACTGCCTTCGGTGGACTCGATCTGCTTCTGAACAACGCGGGCGTCGGCAGTTGGGGCCACTTTGCCGATTCGACCGAAGCGATTAACCGCACCGTGATGGAAGTGAACTTCTTCGGCCCGATTGAGTTGACGCGAGTGGCGATGCCACACTTGATGAAGGGGAATCAGCCCGCGGTGGTGAATGTGGCGTCCATGTGCGGACGGAAGGGAATGCCCGCGTGGCCGGAGTATTCCGCGAGCAAGTTCGCGCTTGTGGGTATGTCGGAGGCGTGGCGCGGAGAGTTCGCCCGGTTCGATGTGGATGTACTCACCATTGTGCCAGGGATGACCAATAGCGGATTCGAGAAGAACTGGCTTCGTTGCGAAGGCAAAGCCGATCTCCCGTTCGAGAAGGGAATGTTGCCTGAGTATCTGGCGGGGAAGATTCTGGAGGCGATTCGTGCCAATCGTACGGAAAGCGTTGTTGGTTCCGAGGCACGAAGGTTGCTCTGGTTTAATCGGTTCTTCCCGCGGTTGACCAACTGGCTGATCGCGCGCAAAGTGAAGAAGTTGTACGCAAAGTAGCCCGCCGCTCCGCGGCGGAGTCTTGAAGAACCGCCGCAACGCGGCGGGCTACTTTCAAAGACATACCATGAGTACCGCACTCCCGAAAACGCTCTCTGATTCCAATTTGAAGTCCGCGATCCAGCAGTTGCGGCAGACGGATAACTTCACGAACTGGTGGTACCTCTTCCGAACGTATCTCTACCTGCTGCTCGTGCTGGTCGGAAGCGTGTGGTTCTTTGAGAATCGCGAATCGCTCGGCGTGCCGTGGGCGCTGAACGTGTTGGTTGCATTCGTTGCCATCATCCTTGTCGGCGCGGGGCAACATCAACTGACTGCGCTTGCTCACGATGGCGCTCACTACACTCTCTTCCGCAATCGCTATCTCAACGATCTGGGATCCGATTTGTTCACGATGTTTCCGCTGTTCGCGAGCATCTATCACTATCGACTTCAGCATCTGGCTCATCACCAGTTCGTTAACGATCCCGACCGCGACCCGGACGTATCGCAACTGAAGACCAGCGGGCACTGGCTGGGCTTTCCGCTTGCGCGCCGGGATGTGTTCCGCGCACTTGTGCGCCAACTATCACCCTTTCGGCTCATCCGATTCATGCGGATTCGCGCTCAGTACAACGCGACCGGCACGGACAAGAATCCGTACATGTTCAAGGGGCAAAAACCCTCGAAGGGTGCGGTGCGCGTGGGCGTTCTCTATCTGTTGGCACTCGTAGCGACACTCACGGCTCTCTTCTATCTCACCGAAGAGTGGTGGCTCTTGCCCGCGGTCGCGGGCGCGATGTGGATTGTCGTCACCGGGGTGTTTTTGAAGCTCCCCGACCACAAGTATCACCAGAGCCGACTGCGCCCGGTGATTCACGCGCGATACACATCCGCTCTGCGTGTGGGTTTCATCACGCTCGTGCTTACTTCTCTCGCGGTGGTCACGAAGCTCACTGGCGCGCCGGCGGTGGGTTACTTCCTCCTGCTTTGGGTTGTACCCATCTTCACGTCGTTCGCGTTCTTCATGATCCTGCGGCAACTTGTTCAACACGGCAACGGAGGACGCGGGTGGATCAACAACACGCGAACGTTTCTCGTCTCACCTCTTATCCGCTTCGCGGTGTTCCCGTGCGGTCAGGATTATCACTTGCCGCACCACATGTACGCGACCGTTCCGCACTACCGCCTCAAGAAACTCCATGAGCTGTTGATGGAGTATCCAGAGTATCGCGAGCAGGCTCTCGAAGTTCACGGATACTTTGTGTCGCCGGAGAAGCCGCAAGTTCACCCGACGGTGGTGGAGGTGCTCGGCCCGGAGTTCGCCTCACGCAGCGATG
>JAKEEV010000025.1 GCA_022616395.1 Planctomycetia bacterium
ATTTCCACGCGCTTGATTGAATCGACTCCCAAATCCGCGTCCAGCGACAGCGACAAATCGAGGCTATCCACCGGATAGCCCGTCTTCTCCGACACCACCGCAAGTAGTGTGGCGGCAACACGAGCAACGCCCGTTGACTTGGCGGCAGGAGCAAGAGTCGGAGCAACTTTTGGCTGAACGGCTGGCGCGGGTGTTCGGGAAACCGCGGGTATTGGCGACAGCGCGGGCGCGGGCAGCGGCACGGGAGCGAGCGGGAGCGCGGGGAACGACACGCCGGCCCCGAGGCCCGAAAGCAAGAGCGTCTGCTGTTGTTCGATGAGCGCGTGCAGAGTGCGCTGGGCGGTTTCTTGCGTATCCAGGAACTGTTTGTGGAGCGTGGCGGTCTGCTCCTGCATTCGCTGAAGCGCAGCGAGGCTCTGCTGAGTCATCGCCAGCGCTTGAGCCAGCGCGCTGGGGTCGGGCAGGCCTGGGGT
Organism: Planctomycetia bacterium; assembly: GCA_022616395.1. Classification (GTDB taxonomy): domain Bacteria; phylum Planctomycetota; class Planctomycetia; order Gemmatales; family Gemmataceae; genus Gemmata. The sequence goes on from JAKEEV010000025.1 coordinate 474, forward strand.
GTTGGCGTTTGACATCGCGGAACCCTGGGGCCGTGCGGAATTGGGCGGTATTGGTTTCCCGTTCCGCTCGGCGAGGGGCTGAGGGTCGCGTGGCGGTCTCGTGGGGCGCGGAGTGACCGAGTTCGCCCCACACACGCTCACCGTCACTCCGGCTTTCCCACTTCCGGGAGTTGGAGGACGGCAGCGGCTGGATTCCTCCCAGGCTTTGAGTGCAATCGCGTGCCCACCGGCGGCCAGCCGGGCCAGCACGTTCCCCAAATCTAGCACACCGGATCGTTTTCCCCCAGAAGCATCCAGCGCGAACGCGTCAATCTTCGCTCCTGGTTCATCGGCCAGAATCGCTTCGACCAGTCGCGTGAGAACCGAACCCGGACCGACTTCCACGAACGTGCGAACTCCGGCCGCGACCATCGCTCGAATCTGTTCAACAAAGGCGACCGGGCGGGCGAGTTGGTTGGCGAGCAAATCCTTTGCGCTGGTCGCGTCTTCGGGGTAGGCGCTTGCGGTGGTGTTGGCGAAAACCGTCGAGCCGGTGGAAGGCGAAAGGGTGATGCCTTCAAGCGCTCTGCGAAATGGAATCGCTGCATCCGCCACAAGCGGCGAGTGGAACGCGGCCGCGACCGGCAACCGGGCCGCCTTCATTCCGGCTTCCGTGAACACGCGCTGTGCCCAGTCGATGGCTTCTGTCGCGCCGGAGAGAACGGTTTGCTTCGGGGCGTTGCGATTGGCAACCACGAGGGTGAGTTTCTCGCGCGCGATGATCGCTTCGATGTCGGAGAGCGGAGCCAGCACCGCGAGCATCCCGCCGGCATCCCCGGTGCTCTGATCGGCCATCAGTTGCCCGCGAACACGCGACAGCGTGAACAGATCGCTCTCGCTGATTCTTTTCGCCGCGGTCAGCGCGACCAGTTCGCCGTAACTATGACCGGCGAAGCTATCCGCCTTCAATCCGAACCGCTCGTGTAACACACGCCACGAAGCAAAACTCACCGCTCCGAGTGCCGGTTGTGCGTGGCGCGTGTCGCGCAGTTCGATTTCGTTCTGCTTCTTGCGTTCGGGATCGAAAGTTGTCGGCGGGTAGATTCGGTCGCTCAATCGGCGCGCATCGGTGTTGCTCTGCGCGTTCGCCGCGGAGAGCGTTTCAAGCGCTTCGGGGAACAGGCAGGCGAGTTCTCGCAGCATCCCGACATACTGCGAACCCTGACCGGGGAACAGCACCGCGAGCTTGCCCGGCGCGCCGTGCCCGTAGTGAACGTCGGGCGTGTGCCAGCTCTCGGCATCCGGTTCCGTTGCCAGCTTTGCCCTTGCGAGTGAGACGAGCCTCGGCAGATCAGTATGCGTGCGGTGAACCGCGAAACACAATCGGCACTTCGCCGAGGGATTGAAGTTCGCACGTGAGGCTTCCGCAGCACGCGCGAAGCTATTCCACTCGGTCGGCAGCTTCTCGATTTCTTCCGCGAGCGCTTGCGGCGAATCCGCACCGAGAGCAACGATCTCCACCGAGCCGTCCCAGTCCACTTCGCGCTTCGCGGAATGATATTCTTCCAGCACCGCGTGGAAGTTGCTTCCTCCGAAGCCGAACGCGGAGAGTGCCGCGCGCCGGGGATGCTCTGGTCGCGGAAGCCACGGACGCATCTCGGCGTTCACGTAAAACGGCGAATCGGCGGCGCGAAGTGGTTCGACAGGCTGCGTGACCTTGAGGGTCGGCGGAAGCACCTTGTAGTGAAGCGCAAGCGCAGCCTTGATGAGACTCGCGGCACCCGCCGCGGCCTTCGTGTGCCCAATCTGCGACTTCACGGAACCAATCGCGGCCCACGGTCGGGATTTCAGATTTGCGATTTGTGATTGATGATTGACTGAAGCACCAGTCTGTTGCGTGTCTTTCAATCTGCAATCTGCAATCTGCAATCTGCAATCCGAGGTGTACACCTCCGTGAGTGCCGTGATCTCGACCGTGTCTCCGACCTTCGTTCCGGTGCCGTGTGCTTCGACGAGTTCGATGGTATCGGGCGTCACTCCGGCTTGTCTGTAAGCCGAGAGCAGCGCTTTCTTCTGGCCTTCAGCGCTTGGAGCGTAGATCGCGTTGCCTTTGCCGTCACTCGATGAGCCTATGCCCTTGAGCACCGCGTAGATCGTATCGCCATCGCGTTCGGCATCGCTCAGTCGCTTCAGAACCACCACGCCAAGCCCTTCGCCAAGAATCGTGCCGTCGCCATCGGCATCGAAAGGCTTCGCATCTCCCGTGGGTGAGAGCGCGGGGGTTTTGCTGAAGCACATATACATGAAGATGTCGTTGAACGTGTCGCAGCCACCCGTCACCGCGACATCACAGCGACCCGCTTGCAGTTCGAGAGCCGCGAGGTGAACCGCAGAGAGCGAACTTGCGCACGCGGCATCGACCACGCAGTTCGTTCCGCCCAGATCGAGCTTGTTGGCAATTCGACCCGCGACCACGTTGCCAAGCAGTCCGGGGAAGCTGTTCTCTTGCCAGGGAACGTAACTCTCGGCAATGCGACCGGCCGCGTCCTCGACCAACTCCTCCGGAATGCCCGCGTCGCGCATCGCGCGCTTCCACTTCGGATGACCGAGCCGCGCGCCAAGCGGAATCACCAACTCCAACGTACCCGTGACACCGAGAATGACCGAAACGCGATCACGAGCAACTGCTTTTGGCGAACGGCCGGCGTGAGCCGGCTGGTGAGAGTCATCCTTCTCACCAGCCGGCTCA
>JAKEEV010000026.1 GCA_022616395.1 Planctomycetia bacterium
GCGTCAGCGACGGTGCTTGAATCGGAGCCGGAAGCGTCAGCGACGGTGCTTGAATCGGAGCCGGAAGCCTCAGCGACGGTGCTTGAATCGGAGCCGGAAGCGTCAGCGACGGTTTTTTTAACGCAAAGCTCCGTCGCTGACGCTTCCGGCTTCAAAAATTGCCTCCGATAACAAAGCTCAGCCAGTCGTCACCCGCAGCTTGTCTCCGAAGTGTCGGCGAAGTTGGGCCACGCCATCAAGAGGAGTCGCGGGGGTGATTGGGAGAGCCAGCGAAAACGTTTCGATCCGGTTTGCATCCACCGCGTCGATCAGCCGCGACAGCAATGTCCGGTTGTTCGGATGCCCGCGAAGGGTGAAGTGCGTCAGGCGCTTCAAGAGCGGCGAGCGGAGGAACACCGCGATCTCCTCTGCGTTGATGTTGATACCCGCCAAGGTGAAGTCTTCGAGCATCGGCAATCCGTCAGGATGATCAAGGCAATCGAGCCGAGTGCTGAATTGAAGATCGAGTTCCAACTTCCGCAGACCAGTCCAAGTCGGTTTTTGGATTGCCGCCGCGATACCGGCCGCGTTCAGCACACCATTGACTGTTAGTTCCTTCAGGCCCGCAAGGTGCGGGGAGCGAGAGAGAATCGCCAGCCGCCAACCAGCGCTTTCGCCCTCGTCGCTGTTGTCGGTCATCAACGACACTTCGAGTGACTCCAATCCCGACAGCGATTCCGCACTCGCCACGATCTCCGCGGCTCGGTCGCTCCAGACCGTAATGGCGAGCCGAGTGAGTTGACGTGTGCGTGGAGCGGTTGTCAGCGCTGCCAGTTCGTCTGCAAAGATTGTGAGCGGGTCGGGATTGTCGAGATACCCCGGCATGCCCAGATACAGACTTTTCAGATTGGTGAAGTGCGGCGACTGAAGGACGTCGAACACCACCAGATCATAATCGTGCAGGATGAGCGAATGAAGGTTTGCGAGGTGCTGCCCCTCGTACCAGTTTGTGGAATAAGGGGCATCGACAGTCAAGGTGTGGAGTGGCGACGTGAGCGACCACTTGGGGAGAAACGGTGCCGGGTTGTCGTGGATCTCCACCGTATCGGGGAATCCGCGTCGGAAAATGACTTGCGCCAGCCCGCGAAGCGCGTCGATGGATCGCGCGTTGATGGATCGCGGGTCGTAGCTCCGGATGATTTGGAAGCCAGTGGTTTGGTAAGGATAGCCCGCGCCCGAGCGCAATCCGACACGACTGGCGAAGCGCCCCAGCCTGCTGCTGGGCTTCGGAGTCGGCAGTGGGAAGCCAACCGCGGAGCACATTTCGCCCCACCAGTCGATCCAGTGTTCCGCGAGCAACTCCCGCGCACGACGTTCGAGTTCGGAGCGAGCATTGGAATCGGGATGGTGTCGTTCGGCTTCGATTTGGAGTCGGATGAACTCGGCTCGGGCGAAGTTTCCGTTCTCTTGGAGGCAATCCGCATACACCAGCCGAGCGGTGTCATCGGCCGGGTTCGCCACTATCGCCGCCAACAGCGCACGCAGGTCGGAGGTCATGCTCTCAGTTTACTCGCACGCCACGGCGACGCGCACCGGGCGTTCGGCGTCCGCGAAGCGGAACGCCTCATTCACTTCGGCAAGCGGAAATGACTTCGACACCAATTCGGCGAACGGGAATCGTGTGTAGTTGGCCGCGAGGAAATGAATCGCGCTTGCGAGGTCTTGCGGGGCGTAGTTGTGAACTCCGGTGATCGTCAGCCATCGGCGGATGATCGTTTCGGGAGACACCGAGACCGGCTCGGTTGGGAACACCGCGCCCACCCACACCGCCGTTCCGCCGACGCGAAGCACCTCGACCGCAGCGCGTGAAGCGTCGGGCGAACCGCTCAGTTCGAGGGCGACATCCGCCCCGCGACCATCTGTAAGCGACTTCACGAGTTCCGCGAGCGCATCGGGCTTTGCCAGATGACGCGCTCCGAATCGCGTTGACTGTGACAGTCGGCTGTCACTCATGTCGCAGGCGATCACGGTAAGTCCGAGCGATTCGGCCCACGCGCACGCCGTCAAGCCAAGCATTCCGAGGCCGAAGACGACGATGCTTGGCGAACCCCGGCCGCCAGGCCGGTGGGTTGACCCGCCGACCTTGCGGTCGGGGTTCGCCACGATGCCCCCCACTCGCAGCGCTGCCGCGACTGTCGCGGTTGCGCACCCGGCGGGTGCCGCGACTTCGTCGGGCAACCCGTCTGGCACCTTCACAATCGCGGTGCCTTTGAGCAAGTGACAGTGCGTTGACAATCCTCCGACTGGTCCGCACTGAGGAGAGATCGCTTCATGCCCGTACTTGAAGAGAGATGCGCACTTCTGCGGTAAGCCATGTGTACAGAAGAAGCACTCGCCGCACGAGACCGCGACCGCCCACACCACGCGGTCACCCACGCGCACCGGTTCTCCACTCACGTCACGCAGTTCGCCGCAAACTTCGAGTACCACACCGACCGGTTCGTGCCCCAATACACTCGGCGTCTTCTCCTTCCTTCGGCCGGCGAACGTGTGGAGATCGCTTCCACACACGGTACACAGCGACACGCGCACGAGCGCTTCCCCGGGCTGAAGAGTGGGCCGTGCGGCCGGTTCGATGCGCAGGGGTCGACCGGGGCCATCGAAGATCGCGGAGCGAATGTCAGGAGGAGTTGGCATTTTCTGGCTCCGGTTCTGGTTCGGCGGGAGGAGTACGAAGGGCATACACGGCCGCTACGATCATCGTCACCGCCGCGACACCCGCGAGCGAAGCAAATGCCGGTCCCCAGCCGTAGTGTTGTGCGATGCGGCCGATGCCGGAGCCAGCGAGTGTTGCGCCGAGATAGCCCGCGGTGTCGATGATGCCGGCCGCGGTTGATCCTCCGCGCTGACCGCCGATCTTCACCGCCAGCACGCCCGAACAGAACGTGTACGGAGCGAGCAGGAAGAACGCGACCGCGCCAATCATAATGAGAGCCAGCCACGCTTTCCCTTCCAGTGGCAACCAAGCCAATAAGACCAGCACCGCGACCAATCCGAGCAAGCTCACCATCACCACAAGGCCATACCGCCCGCCGAGTCGGTCCACCAGCCACCCCGCGAAGATCGACGACACCGCTCCGGCGAGCGGGAACACCAGACTCGCCATTCCCGCCGTGCCGGGATCGAGTTTCACCACCTCGTTCAAGTAAGTCGGGTTCCACAGGTTGAACGTTTCGCGGATGAGCGTCAGCCCGACGTTCATCAGGCACACCAGCCAGAACGTGAAACTCGAACAGAGCGGACCGAGCAGTTTCCAGAGCGATACTTTCTCGTGTCCGCCGTCGTCGCCATACACGTTGCCCGGTGGAGGAGGAGGTTCGCGGAGTTCGAGATACCCCGGGCGGCTTTTCAGCAGAAAGTAACTGAGGAAACCAATGAAGCCGAGAGTCGCGGCGGCCGTGAGGAAGAGTCCCTGCCAGTTCGCGCCGGCTTTCACCACGCCGCCGAGATAAAGCCGCGCGAGAGCATCTCCAAGCAAGTAGCTCATCGAGAGCACGCCCATCACGGTCGCCATGCGAGCCGCATTGAACCAGCGTGCGGTGATCTGGATCAGTCCGCCCCAACCCATCGACTGCACGAATCGATTCGCGGCCCAGATAACCACGAAGGGCAGAAGCACGGCGACCGGCAAGCCGAACCCATGCGCGATCCCCGCGAGCGGTCCTGCGAACATCGGTGCAAGCGCGAAGAGCACCGTACACACAACCGACGCGAAGATTCCGAACAGAAAGATGCGCTTTCCCCC
>JAKEEV010001240.1 GCA_022616395.1 Planctomycetia bacterium
GCTTTCTTCAATCGGAGCCGGAAGCGTCAGCGACGGAAGGAAGAAGCTTTCTTCAATCGGAGCCGGAAGCGTCAGCGACGGAAGGAAGAAGCGAGAACCAACACCCGTCGCTGACGCTTCCGGCTCCGATTGTGTCTTACGCTTCGGGTTCCGATTTGGATGCGGACCAACTGGCGAATGTCTTGCCACTCGTGGCAAGCTCTTTCAAAAGCGGAGCGGGCGACCAGAACTTCCCGTGTTGCTGCTCGAACTGACAGATGCGGTCGTACACCTTCTTCAAGCCGACCGTGTCCGCATACCACATCGGACCGCCGCGACCGGCGGGGAAGCCGTAGCCGTATACATAGACGATGTCGATGTCGCCCGCGCGCAGAGCGATTCCTTCTTCCAGAATACGCGCTCCTTCGTTGATGAGCGCGTAAACCGTTTGCTCAACAATCTCCTCCGGGGGAATACTTCGCCGCGTGATCTTATTTTCGCGCGCGGCTTCCTCGGAGAATCGTTCCGCGTCTGGGTTCGGTGACCGGCCGCCGCCTTCGTAGCGATACCACCCGGCTCCGGTCTTCTGGCCGAAGTTCCCCGCTTCGCACAGCCGATCTTCCGCCAGGAACGGCTTGCGGCCCGCGTGCGTGTCCCGGTGTTCCTTGCGAATGCGCCAGCCCACATCCAGCCCGGCCAGATCGAGCACCGCGAGCGGACCCATCGCCATGCCGAAGCCCGTCAGCGCGGAATCGACTTCTTCGATCTTCGCGCCTTCCTCGACGAGGAACTGAGCCTCGCGCACATACGGATCGAACATGCGATTGCCAACGAACGCGCGGCAGTTCCCGACCAGCACGCCGACCTTGCTGAGCTTCTTGGCTAATTCCATCGATGTCGCGATTACGGATGGGCTGGACTGCTTCCCGCGAACAATCTCCAGGAGCTTCATCACGTTGGCGGGGCTGAAGAAGTGATGACCGATCACCTGCTGCGGTCTGCTGGTCGCTGACGCGATCTCGTCGATGTTCAGTGTTGAGGTGTTGGACGCGAGGATTGCATCCGGTCGCGTGACCTTGTCCAGTTCCGCGAACACCTGTTTCTTCAGCGCCATTCCTTCAAAGACCGCTTCAACAACAATGTCGGCCTCTTTGAATCGCTCGAAGCTCAGAGTTGGCTCGATGCGCGCGAGGCGCTCGTCCATCTGCTGCTGAGTCAGTTTGCCCTTCCGCACCGTGTTCGCGTAGTTTTTGCGAATGGTCGCCAGCCCGCGGTCGAGTGCCGGCTGATCGATCTCCTTGAGCAGCACCGGAATGCCCGCGTTGGCGTAAGTCATCGCGATCCCGCCGCCCATCGTGCCGGCCCCGACGATGGCGGCGCAACGAATGGGAATTCGCGGCGTGTCCTTCGTGATTCCGGGAATCTTCGCGACTTCACGCTCGGCGAAGAAGACGTGAATGAGCGCCTTCGACTGATCCGAGAAGAGACATTCACGGAAGATGTCCCGTTCGCGCTTGCACCCTTCGGCGAACGGCAGCGTGGTCGCGGCTTCGACCGCCTCGATTGCTTTGAACGGAGCCATCAGCCCGCGCGCCTTCCTCTTCGCCACGTCGCGGGCCATCGCGAACACCGGCGCGTTGGTCGCGGGGTCGCCGAGCTTGTCGTTCAGATCGCGCGTTCGACACGGAGGACCGCCAAGCGCGATCATCGCGCGCGCGAACTCGACCGCGCCGGGCAGCAGTTCGCCTTTGACGATCTCGTCGATGATTCCACAGGCCAGCGCGTCCGCAGCGCCAATCGACTCGCCCCCAGCACACATCTCCAGCGCTTTCGCAATGCCCGCGAGCCGCGGAAGACGTTGAGTGCCTCCCGCGCCCGGAATCAATCCGAGTTTCACCTCCGGTTGGCCCACCTGAGCGCTTGCAACAGCTACGCGATAGTGGCAGGCCATCGCGGTTTCCAGTCCGCCGCCAAGCGCGGTGCCGTGAATGGCGCAGATCACCGGCTTGGGAGAATCTTCGAGCGCATTCAAGAGCGGATCGAGTCCCGTGTCGAACGCTTTTTGACCGGAAGTGAGTTTGCCGAACTCCTTGATGTCTGCACCGGCGATGAACGTGCGGCCGCCCCCAATCAAGATGATTCCCTTGATGGTCGCATCCGCTACCAACTTCTGCACCGCGGAGAGAATCCCTTCAGCGACACTCGGGCTCAGCGCGTTCACCGGCGGGTTGTTGATCGTGATGATGCCGATGTCGCCTTCGCGCGACGTGGTGACTAATTCACTCATGAGGGAATCTCCTTGTTGTCCGTACGAGCCGGAAGCGTCGCGACGGTTCTTAATCGGAGCCGGAAGCGTAAGCGACGGAAAAACCAAAGCACCGTCGCTTACGCTTCCGGCTCCGATTTACGCTTCCGGCTCCGATTGGCTTCCGACTCCGATTTCTGATTGCACGCGGCCATCGTACACGGCCATGGGAATCCCTTGTTCGTTGACCGTATATTCCACTGCGGCAGCAACGTGCTCTTCGTTCCACAAATACCGCGTGCTGCCGTGCTGCGTCCAACGTTTGCGCTCCGCCGATTCGCCTAACCGTTCCTTGAGCCGACGGCTGGCATAAGCCTTGAAATCCACCATCACCTTCTCGGGTCGTTCCTCGGCCCAGACCACGATATGGACGTGATTCGACCGCACGTGGACTGCTTTCAACACCCAACTCCGATGTTGAGCAACCTCACAAATCGTTTGCAGGACGATCTCTCGTTGTCTTTCGTCAAGCAAGTATGGCGGTTCTGCCAATTGACCGCGTTCGATCTGCTCTCGTTCTTCGTCCGGCGGAAGGAGTGGTGTGTCGAACATGTTGTGTTCACGATCGACTGATCCTGGGTCGCGCCCGTGAAGCCATGTACCGTATGTGGTGAACGTGATGAAGTACGCAAGCGGTGACGAGTGCATGGGATCTCCCAGCGGCTATTCGGAGCCGGAAGCGTCAGCGACGGGTTGTGGTTTTCCGTCGCTGACGCTTCCGGCTCCGATTGTGTTACTCCTTCCCTTCGCCGAGCCGACTCACTTCGTCGGCGCCGGGCAAGCCGAGCGAGATGACCGCGCCGTTGGGATTGTGGGGGAAGAGCGAGAAGGCGCTGTGCGAACTGAACAGGATGTTCCCCGTTGCGACATACACTCTCCCGCGCGAGACGCATGGCCCCGACCACACCGCTCCGACTTCAATCTCTTTGAGAACCTTGCCGTTCGTCGCGTCGAGGATGACCAGCCTCTTGCTAATCGTGGTAGTAAAGTAAACGACATCGTTGGCGACCGCGACACCCGAAGCAACCGGGTCACCGACTTCCTTGAACAGCGCCTTCAAGTTTTTGCCGGCCGGCTCGGTCTTGGGTCGTTCGTGTCGCCAGCGCTCGGTGCGCGTGTCGGAACTGATACTCACCACGCGGCCGCCGGTCGGCGGAGCGATACTTCCGGCCTCGGTGTCCTGCGTGCCAAGCTGGATCGCGTCGAGTCCGTTGGTGAAGACGTTCTTGCCGTCGGTCGCGCAACCCGTTTGAAGGCCACCGAGCGGACCAGGAAGAGCGAGCATTCGCTTGTCCGGCGCCGGAGTGAGCGGGTACGTCGGCTTGCCCGTGTAAATCGGCGTGTGATCCAGAATCGTGCCATCGCTTGCTCCCACAACGTAGAACCCGCCGTTCTTGCAGCCGAAACCAACCACCTTCGTTGGTTTTCCTTCAACGGAGATGTCGTACACCTTCGGCGTATCGCCGATGGATTGATCGAGGTAGCGCTTCGCATCTGGGTCATACGCGCGCATTCCGCGATGCCACACATCGCCGCGATTGATCTGCCTCACCCACTTCTCTTTGCCGTTTGTCGAGTCGATGGCGATCACGGCGCAGGCGTAATCCGTATCGAGTCGCGGATTGTCCTTCGTGGGCTTGCGCGGCGCGTTGTTGGTATCCGTGCCGAAGAAGATGGTCTTCGTCGCCGCGTCGAATGACGGGGTGGACCAGATGGTGCTCGTCGCGGGTCCGAAGTGGAAGACGTGTTCGCCCCAACCGTCCTTGATCTTGATTGGCGGATCGAGTGGTTCCGGCTTCGGCCCGACATCGTACTTCCAGGCAACCTTCCCGGTCTGCGGTTCCAGAGCCACGACGAACGCGCGGCCGTTACAGGCCTTGTAAGACGAACTGTTCGCGTACCACTGCTCGAATGCACCGCCCGCGAAGACAATCTTGCCATCGGCCAGAATGGGGGAAGCGAAAGTGCCGTTGAGCGGGTGCGCATCCGGGAAATCCTTCGCGCGTGTATCGACTTTCCACTTCTCCTTGCCCGTCTTTCGATCAAGTGCATACAGATAGCCCGCGAGGTCAGCGAAGTATACCGCGTCGTCAGTGACGAGCGCGGAGCCGTATGTGCCGGCTGCCTGATCTTCCTTCACCGCGCCTTTGACCGCGAGGCGTGCTGTCAAAGTATAAGACCACTTCAACTTGCCATCGGGAGACAACTTGTAGAACGTCGGCTGGTTCACCGTGCCGAAGTAAACGCAGCCCTCGACGACTACCGGGGTGGCATGAACAACTCCGATCTTGAGGTCAGAACCGGTTGCGGGGAAGCGCCACTTCTCGACGAGCTTCTCGGCGTTCGCCTTGCCGAGTGCTGTTTCGCCTGAGTTGTAGCGCCAGCCGGCCGCGTTGCCGTTGTAAGACGGCCAGTCCTTCGGGTCCGCCGCGACGCTCGCCGCGGGCAGCGCGAAGAAAATCGCCACGAGAAGAGAAAGGCGAATCATGAAAAGCTCCTGTTTTTCGGAGCCCGAAGCGTAAGCGAGGGAAAAC
>JAKEEV010000183.1 GCA_022616395.1 Planctomycetia bacterium
GATCTTGCCGATGCCGAAGTTGCCGAAGTCCGGCAGCGTTCCACAGCGCTTGTGATTGACCAATTTCATGACACCCGCGAGCCACGCCCCATGACTCGACAACCCGCCGTGGTTCTCCACAATCACATTGATTTGCATCGTGTCTCCGAACTCGCTCAACTTGCGAAGCCCATCGGCCGCGAGCTTCTGCGTTTCCGCGAAGCCTTTCTTCCAGTCGCTTGCTGCGTTCACGCGAATGCTGTGGCAACCGAGGAACTTCGCCCACTCCACCCAGCGCTTGTGGTTATTGACCGCGGTGGTTCGGGCCTTCTCGTCGGGGTTGCCGAGGTTCCCCTCGCCGTCGCACATGATGAGTACACTCACCACCTTGTTGTCGTCGGCGACTTTCTTCAAGTCTTTGAGGTACGCATCGTCCTTCTTCTTCTCGCGGTAGAACTGATTGACGTACTCGACGGCGTGGATGTTGTAGTTCTTCGCGCTGATCTCCGCGAACTTCAGCGGGTCGAGCTTCTCGACCTTCCCGCGGCCGAAGAATGCCTTGTTGTGTGACCACTGAGCGAGCGAAATCTTGAACACACTCTCCGGCTCCGCGGCTCGTGCCAATTGCGGGACGAGAAGCGCGCTGGTGGTTGCGGCAGAGGTTGCGAGGAACTCACGACGAGTCAGCATGGGAAGGGCTCCTGAGAGGGGAATGGCATGAGGAATTGTATCGGTCTCATTCTCTTGGATGCGGAACCGGAAAGGAGAACGCCCGTTTTTCAGCCCGAAGGGCTGGGACAACATAGCTCAGGGCAACGCCCTGGGGAATGATGCGGTGAATCAACGCAGCCTGAAGGGCTGCGACACACGAAACTTGTCCCAGGCTTTCAGCCTGGAAAGCAAATCACGCTGATTACCCAGGGCGTTGCCCTGGGCTATGTTGTCCGACCCCTTCGGGGTCAAGATTCACTCATACCGCTTGCGGATCGCTTCAATCTCCTTGTCTTTCTTCTGCGCACCGAGAGCCGCGAAGAGCAAGTCCTTCGCTTCGGGGTTCAGCACGTCGATGGAAAGCGCCTGACGCGCGGCCTTCTCCCCGTCGGCGTGGCGACCGGCGTTGATGTGAAGCTTCGCCAGGCGAATGCGAATGGCGATGTCGTCGGGCGAAGTGAGTGCCAGTTCGGCAAGTACAGCAGCGAGTTGGTCGTTCTTCTTCGCCAGGTCGTAAACGCGGACGAGCAAATTGAGCCAGTCGCCTTCCGAAGGCGCGACCTTGCGGCCCTTCTCGAACATCGTCGCGGACTTGTCGTAATCCTTCAGATCGAGATAGAGCTTGCCAAGTTCGAGCAGCACGCGAGCATCGTCCGGGTTCTCCTTCTGGGCTTCTTCCAGCACGGCCTTCGCGCCCGCATCGTCCTTCGCTCGGCGCAGGAGTCGCGCGGAGACTATAGCGGCTAAAGGATGGCCCTTCTCCTTCGCGCGAACAGCATCCGCGAGTTTCTTCGCTTCGGGCTTCATCCGGCGCAGGTATTCGGCGGCGAGCTTGGCCGCGATGTCGAGATCATCCGGGTTCTTCTTGTGTGCCGCCTCGAGTTCGGCGAACGTGAGCGGTTTTTCGGGTCGCTTGCCGGCAAGTGACTTCGTGACTTGTTCGATGTACTTGCGATAGCCCGCTTCAAACTTGTCCTTCTCGATACCGAACGCGGTCTTCAGTGCGAGAGAGACATCGGAAGTGGTCTTGAAAGCCGCGAGCAACTTCGCGATTCCTTCCTCCTTGTAGGTGGTTGCGATGTACTCGACATAGAGCAGCCCCTGATAGTACGCCAGCATCACATCCGTCGGTTGATTGAATCGCTTGTAAGCGCGGCCGATGGTATCGAGATCAAGTGCTGTCCCGCTTGCGAGTCGGTCCCGCAACATCGGCGCGACTTGACCGAAGCGTTTCGTTCCTTCCGAGCGAACCGCCAATCCTTCCGTCAGCCAGATCGGTACGCGGTGGGATGTCTGGAGAAGATTGAACGCGTGAGTCAGTTCGTGTCTCACGACCACCGCCCAGTTGTAATCGCGTTTCCCCTTGTCCGCGCGCGGCGAAGGGAGAGCGATCAGCGGACCCGTACATGCTCCCTGCACTGCTCCGGGAATGCCGGGCAACATCGCGATGCGACCGCTGAAGATTTGTCGGCGAGCGAACAGTTCTACCAAGATTTTCTCTTTGGGCGTGAAGCCGTAGAGCTTCTCCAGTTCCGCGAAGGTCTCTTCGAGCACATCCGCCAGGAACGCGGCGAGTACCTTGTCGTTCTTCGGATCGAAGCGAATGACGAAGTGTGGAGTTTCGGTCGTCGTGTACTCCGCCAACTCTTCCAGCACGATGAGCGCGTTATCGGCCTTCACGTTGAACGGATCGATCTTCATCGCGGACCTGAGTGCTTTGAGTGCTTCCGGCTCGCGGCCTTGCATGAACAAGAGCAATCCCAGACCGGCGTGAGCGCCGGGCATCGCGGGGCGAAGCTTGATCGCCTTCTCGAAGCATTCCGTTGCGATTGCGAACTGTCGGGTGTCAGAGAAGATCGTTCCCAGTTCGGTGTAGAACTGAGCGGGCTTGCTATCGAAGCCCTCCACTTCCTTGCAGAGGGCTGCGAAGCCATCCTTGTCGCCTCCGAGGTGGCGCAACGCGGCAAGTCGCGCAAGTGTGGACTCGTCGCGTGCGTTCATCGCTTTCGCGGCCGTGAGGAACTTCTCCGCGGATGTGGAATCGCTCTCGATGAAGCGCACATCGGCCTTCAATCGAAGTGCAGCAGGAGATTTGGGGTTCACCTTCAGAGCTTGATCCGCGAACCGCTCCGCATCCGCGAATTCCATTCGCTCCAGCGCCACTAGCCCCTTTCCCACCAACGCATCGACCGCTTTTGGGTTAATCTTGAGGGCGGCATCGAAGGCGTCCGCGGCATCCGCGCGGTTGTGCTTTGTCAAAAGCAACCAGCCGCTGAGATACTCCGCCTGCCAGAAGTCCGCGTCGGACTTCAGCGCGTCCGGGAGAACTTCCTTGAGGATGAACTTGAACTGATCCGGTTTGTTATGCGTGGTGGCGTTCTCGATACCAGCCTGAGCAACGATGAGCAACTTCTCCGGGTCGGTGATCTCCTTGTCGTTGGCCGCGGATTCGGTGTACGTTTTCACGAACCACCGCATTTCGGTATCCGCGCCGGCAAGATCCCCCTTGTCGCGCAAGATGCGCGCTCGAACCCAGCGCGCAAGAAAGTGATCGGCCTGCTTCTTGATCGCGGACTCCGCGTCCTTCGCGGCATCGTCCCACTTGCCGAGCGAATAGAACAAGTCCGCGCGCTGAGCAAGAAGATCGGGGTGATCGGGAAGAGCTTTCAGCCCTGAGTCCAGCGCGTCGAGTGCTTTCGTGTTCTGGCCCTGAGCGCGGTAACACGCGGCGATTCCGATGAACGCTACCGGGGGCTTCTCGGTCTTCGCGAGTTCCTCGTAGCCCGCGAGTGCCTCCGCGAAGTTCCCGCGCTGAAGTCGCTGCTTGAGCGCGGGATATTCCACTTTCGGTTGAGCGCGGAGACGCTCCGCGGACAATATGACGATGAGAGCGGCTAGGAGTGTGCGCATGGTGAGATCACGGTACCGCGGGGGTGAACCAACTGCAAGCGTCCAAAGTAGCTCGCCGCTCCGCGGCGGATTCGGAAAGACCGCCGCGGAGCGGCGGGCTACTTTGAAATACCGACAAGCGGCTGGCGTTAGATGGTTGCTCTGAGCGCTCTGGGCATCTGTCTGCTTGGTTTTACACCAACCTAGTGTGGAGATGAAAATGCTCGCCGCGTTTGTCTCGCTGACCCTTATCGTTTCTCCGGCCAATCGTCCGGAAGAGAAAGAAAAGGAACTCCCGGAAGCCGCCCAGAAGGAACTCAAGAAGCTCGAAGGGAAGTGGAAGGCGACCAAGCTGGTTGTCGAGGGCCGCGAGGAAGAACCGAAAGGTCCCGACGGTCAGGAGGTCGCCATCGAGTTCAAGGCTCGCAAGTTCCTGCTCGGCGGTGAAGAACTCTTCACCGTCGCCGCGCTCGACCCGTCAACCACCCCGAAGATTCTCGACTTCAAAGCGCTCAAGGACATGGGAGAAATTGGCAAGGGGAAGACCTACGAGGGCATTTACAAGCTCGATGGCGATACGCTCGTCATCGCCCTCTACATCGGAGAAGGTCAGAAGCGCCCGGAGAAGTTCGAGTCGGCGGAAGGCTCCAAGGTGGTGGTCGTCACCTTCCAGCGCGAGAAGAAGTAATTCGCGCGACGGAAACAGCCGCCTGGGGACAATTACATGTGAGGAACTGCGCGAAGACCCGGTCGTTACATACGGGTGATTGTTTCGGGAGTCTGGCCGGGTTACACTTATACTATCGCCTGAACGAGCGGAGTGGCTTCCATGTTCGCCGCCGCACTGG
The DNA here is from genome assembly GCA_022616395.1 of Planctomycetia bacterium. GTDB lineage: Bacteria > Planctomycetota > Planctomycetia > Gemmatales > Gemmataceae > Gemmata. The sequence continues at coordinate 4,428 of JAKEEV010000183.1, forward strand.
TTGCGCTTCTCCTCTCCCCCTCCGCCGACCTGAACGAGGCCGCGAAGAAGGAACTGAAGCAACTGGAAGGCGATTGGGTGATCGTCTCGGTGGCGACGGAGGGGAAGGAACGCGAGTTGCCCAAGCAAGCGCAACAAGCCGTCACGATCAAGGGGACGAAATTCTCGCACGAAACCTTCGGAGACGGTGAGGTGACCGCCCTTGATACTTCCACCTCCCCCAAGCTCATTGACTTCGTGATGCGCAGAAAGCCCGAGTCGGGGTTCACCAACGAAGGCATCTACAAGATCGAGAAAGACACCCTCACCATCGTTGTCTACATTGGTGAGGACAAGAAGCGCCCCGCGTCCTTCGACGTGCCCAAAGACACCCACACCGTCCGGTGGACCCTCAAACGGGTCAAAGAGCAAAAATGAAACCCGGGTTAGTTTTACCCTGAATTAGCGTCTCCCTCCTACAGATTGCCAGAATGTCCATTTCGCGGAAGTGAGGAGCCCCATGCCTACCCGCCTGCGAGTCGCTGCCCTTTTGGCCGCACTCGTCTTCCCGGCAACGACTTACGGAGCCGACCCGGCTCCGGAGCCAAAGCCAGTGAAAGACCCAGCCGACACCATCGCGGCGATGATCGACCGTCACTTGGCAAAAGATTGGGAAGCACGCGGACTGATTCCCGCCGAACTCACCGATGACGCGGAGTTCGTTCGCCGGGTGTATTTGGACATCCTCGGCCGCGCTCCGAAGGCATCCGAATCGCGCGCGTTCATCGACGACAAAGACCCCAACAAGCGGGCGAAGTTGATCGACCACCTCGTGAAGATGCCCGGCCATGCGAACTACTTCGCGGCCGTCACTCGCGCGGCCTGGCTCCCCCAAACCACAACCAACTTCCAACTGGCTCAGTTCGGCTACCAGTTTGAAGTCTGGCTCCGCACTCAGTTCCGCGAGAACACCCCGGCCGACGTGATGATCAAGCGACTCCTCACCGTCAAGGTCACGGTCAACAACCAGAACCCGATGTTCCGGTTCGTCCAGGGAGACCCGACCGACCCCGACGGGCAGAGGCTCGCATCGTTCTATCAGGCGAACGAGGGCCGACCCGAGAACATGGGAGCCTCCGTCAGCCGGCTGTTCGTGGGCGTGAAACTCGAATGCGCTCAGTGCCACGACCACCCGCACGCGCCGTACACCAAGGCTCAGTTCTGGCAGTTCGCGGCGTTCTTCGCTGAACTCAACCCGCTGACCGGTCCGCGACCCGGCTTCGTCGGTCCGCTGCAACCGCAGTCCGACCGCAACACAATCGGCATTCCCGGAACCGACCAGAAGGTGACCGCGACGTTCTTCGATGGCAAGAACCCCGACTGGAGACCCGACCGTTCCCCGCGCCTGGAACTTGCGGATTGGTTGGTGAGCAAGGACAACCCCTACTTCGCCAAGAATATGGCGAACCGAATCTGGGCTCACTTCTTCGGGATCGGAATCCTCGATCCAGTCGATGAACCGGGCGAGAACAACCAGCCAAGTCATCCGGAATTGATGAACGATCTGGGGAAAGTGTTCGCGGAGAACGGCTTCGATCAGCGGCTCATGATTCGAGCCCTCGCCCGCACGAAAGCCTATCAACTCACAAGCAAGATGACACACCCCGGTCAGGCTGATCCTCGGCGATTCGCCAAGATGAGCCTCAAGGGATTGACCCCGACGCAACTGTTCGACTCGCTGGTCGCGGCGACCGGCTTCCGCGAACCGGCCTTCATGCGCAACCAGCAGAACTTCGGCTTCGTGCAACCGAATAACCCGCGAAGCACGTTCCTCGCTCGCTTCGCCAGCAACGAGCGACCAACCGAAGCCAACACGACCATTCTGCAAGCGCTGATGTTGATGAACGGTCAGTTCATCGGAGACCAGACGGACCTCAGCAAGAGCGAGATTCTCGCTTCCATCGCGGATTACCCCGGCTGGGACACCAAGCAGAAGGTGACCGCCCTGTTCCTGACAACCTTCTCCCGCAACCCAACGCCCGAAGAACTGGAGAAGTTCTCCAGTTACGTTGATCGCGGAGGAGCCAAGGGGAACGACAAGAAGCAAGCGCTTGCGGATGTCTTCTGGGTGCTGCTCAACAGCCCGGAGTTCCTGTTTAACCACTAGGCAGTCACACCGCTCCCTTGCGGTCGCGGCTCGTTGGTTCGCTCGGATTTCCGATTCGCAACGAGCCGCGACCGCAAGGGAGCGGGAGAACAAACACACCGAGCCAAACGAACAACGACCGCAAGGGAGCGGGCAAAGCAAGCGGCTCCGATAACCAAACACTCAACACGAATCATCATTCACTACCCCACTGTAGGAGTTTCTCAATGTCCCGGTCCTTCACGCTTGATCGTCGTCATCTGCTCCGAGTCGGGGCGGTGAGTACCGCCGTGTCGATGTCTGGCTGGATGGGCAAACTCGCCCAGGCGGCCGAAGAGAAGAAGGTCAAGCCGAAACGGTCGTGCATCCTGTTGTGGATGAACGGCGGACCGAGCACCATCGACCTGTGGGATTTGAAGGTCGGTCACGAGAACGGCGGGCCGTACAAGGAAATCGAGGCGGCCCCGGACCTCAAGATCGGCGAACACCTTCCGAAACTCGCCAAGCACGGCAAACAGATCGCTGTTCTGCGCGGGATGTCCACCAAGGAGGGTGACCACGCGCGCGGAACTTACCTGATGCGAACCGGCCAACTGCCGGGCTTCGCGGGGATTCAATACCCAAGCATCGGGTCGCTGATCTCGAAGGAACTCGGCGATCCGAAAGCGGAACTGCCGAACTTCATCAGCATCGCTCCTCAGCGGTTCTTCGCTCAGGAAGCGTTCGGCCCCGGCTTCCTCGGTCCGGTTCACGCTCCACTGATCGTTGGCGATAACCAGTTCAACAACGGTCAGGGGCAGAACATCGACACCATCCTGAAGGTCGCTGACCTCGACAAGCCCAAGGCCATCGACGACATGACACACACGGCCCGTCTCGAAATGCTTCGCGAGATGCAGGAAGCGTTCGCCGCGGATCGTCCCGGTATGGTTTCCAAGAGCCACACCGCCGCTTACGACCGCGCCATCCGGCTGATGCAGTCCGATGGCGGAAAGGTGTTCGACCTGACCACCGAGAAGAACGAAGTTCGCGACAAGTACGGCCGCAATCTGTTCGGTCAGGGGTGCTTGCTGGCTCGCCGGTTGGTTGAGAAAGGCGTGTCGTTCATCGAAGTGACGCTTGGCAACTGGGACACGCACGGCAACAACTTTGAACTGGTCAAGGGACTGTGCGGCACGCTCGACACAGCCTGGGCTGCTCTGATGGATGATCTGAAGGATCGCGGACTGCTCGACACAACCACAATCGTGTGGATGGGCGAGTTCGGCCGAACGCCGAAGATCAACCAGGGCCGCGGACGCGACCACTTCCCGAACGCCTGGAGTACGGTGATCGCGGGCGGCGGAATCAAGGGTGGTCAGGCGGTCGGCAAGACGAGCAAGGACGGCACAACGGTTGAAGAGCGAAAGACGACGACCGCGGACTTCCTCGCGACCGTCTGCCTGGCTCAAGGCATCGACCCCGAGAAGACCAATATGTCCAACGTCAACCGTCCGATCCCAATCGTGGATCGCGGAGCCAAGCCGGTCACGGAGGTGCTCCAATGAGACTGTTCCTCCTGACCTCCGCGCTGGTGGTTGGGCTGGCCAGCACGGTCCTCGCCGTGCCGGACACGCCCGAGTTGGCGCCAGCGCCTCGACCGGCGAAGCCCAAGTTCATCCCAAAGCTCAACGATGCCTTTGAGGTGATGGTCTACACGACTCAGCGCCCCGTTCGCGTGCGTGTGACCGCTCTCTACGAAGGAAAACCGGTCGCCGAGATGTGGATCGGCCGGCTCCAGGCATCGTTCGAGTTCTGCGACCGGGATGGCGATGGCTTCCTCACCGCGAAGGAAACCAAGTTCATCTTCTCCGATCAGGGGATGCAGCAGTTACTCCAGAACGGCTTCTACCAGCCAACGCCCAACACGGCCCCGACTCTTGCCAAACTCGACAAGAACGCAGACGAGAAGGTGTCGTTCGAGGAGTTTGTCGGCCACTATGCAATCACCAAGAGCCAGATGATCCGGCCTCAGCCGGTCCAGCCGGATAACCAGTTCACCGCCAACACAACCGAGGCTCTGTTCAAGCTCTTCGACGCCAATTCCGACGCGAAGCTGACCAAAGACGAGGTGAAGGCGGTCGAGAAGCTCCTGGGAACGAAGGACTCGGATGAGGACGAGTGCCTCAGTCAGGCCGAACTGGTGCCGGGCCTTTATGACCCAAACTTCGGCGGTCGAATCCGTCCGGTGTTCCCAAATCCGCCCAACGGAACACCCTACCCGTCCGCGCTTTCGCAGTACGTGGTGGTTTACGAAGCACACCGAGTGCCCGGGACCGTCACGCAACAGGTGATCAAGCGCTACGACAAGGACGATGACTTCGAGTTGTCGAAGACCGAGATCGGCTTTGACGAGATCACCTTCAAGACCCTCGATAAGGACAACAGCGGAAAGCTCGATGGTGAGGAACTCGACGTCTGGCGGACGGGCGCGCCTGACGTGGAGGTGAATCTCTCGTTGGCTCCGAAAGCCGCTGATTGCGTCGCGAAGTTAGTCAACCAGAAGGAAGCCGCGGCTCGCGGGTTCGTGCTCAAACAACTCGAAGGCGGTCGGCTGGTTCTTCATTCCGGTCGGCAACCCATCGAACTGTGGGCGTTCGCTCCAGCCGCTCCGTATCGGCAACAAACGCTCAAGACGCAGTATCAGTACCTGTTCAACCAGGCGGCGGGCGGGAAGACGTTCGTCGAGCAGAAGGATCTCAACGGTCCCAACGCGGTCAACTTCCAGTTTGTCAAGGTGATGTTCGAGTCGGCAGACCGC
>JAKEEV010000184.1 GCA_022616395.1 Planctomycetia bacterium
CCAGTGAGGGCTCCGCGCATCGGCATCCGAATCAGCTCCCGAAGGTGGTTGACAGCGTGACCAGCGGTAGTGAACAACGGGATCGCCCGCATCAGAGGCGCGATATCGCCCCCTCTCCCCCGGGTCTGAATGTATTCAACCGCGGGTCCAATGATGTGCTGAAACGTGAACCGAGTCTGATTGTAGGCAAAGTTCTTGTACTGCAATGCGATACGCGCTTCGGGGATCTGCCATAGCTTCGGCATCTGCGACCAATTGGTAGTATGCTGGGTCGCCTCCGACGCTAGCAGGGCTGCACGGTCGAGCATAGCACCCGATGGGGCTTGCCCGGACGCAAGGCGGACCAGTTCAGGTTCTGTGACCCCGAGCATCCGCTGGAGTCGTCCGGCCACACGGTTGTATGCGGTTGTTCCGGGCTGAAGCCCCTGAAGCTGCGCGCTCCAGTTCCGAAGGGCGGCGACGCCGGAGTTGGCGGCGAAGAATCGGTTCCACTTCTCGATGTAGTTGAAGCCGATGGCGTCGAGGAACTTTCCTGCGAACCCGTGCTGTTTGCTCCCTGTGATCATTTCGTTGAGTGCATCCTTGGTTGCGCGGTTGTAGGCGAGCGCCGCGAACTTATCCCCCTCCTCGGTGAAGGTGTTTGCGACCCCGCGCATGAAGTTGCGCAAGCCAAGCGTCGTCGCCGTGTTCACGTTCTGTGAGAGGTTGGCTACGGTGGAACCGAGTCCCATCTTCGTCAGCACCTGGAACCCGGTGATCTTCCGGACCAACTCGCTTACACCGTAGTTGCGCGGGTGTCGGTCGAGCAGGATTGCTTCCACGTCATCGAGCCACTTCCCATCGATGACGTTCTCGCCCGCGCGGGTTCCGGCCTTGATCGCCTGCACCAACTGGCTGGCCGAGTTTGATCGACGAAGCGAGCCACCAAGCCCGAAGTTCTTCGCGAAGTTGAGCCGATACTCGGTGTTGTAGAGCCACTTCGGCATGTATTCCAGCGGGTCGAGGATGTAACCTCCAAGGTTGAACATACGCGCGTGCTCGACGTTCCCAAAGTGTTTCGGTGTCTTCCGCACCATCGTCTCGAACACGTCGCGTGCAATCGCCTTAGAGGTGATGTTGTTCTGCTTCATGAAATTCGTCAGGAACGCGTCGAACTGCTTGGTGCCCGGCTTCAGGCCGTCCCACTTGAACATGTGCGCTACGTAGTTGGGAACGATGGCGTCCGCGAACGGTCGTACTCCATCATCAAACTGCACCATGAATGGACGGCCGCCTGCATCACGGAACCCCGACAGGATGTTGCCGTAGAGGTCGAACACGCTCCGGGTCTTCTCCGCGAGACGGCTCGCCAACGAGAACTTCGCCGGATCCGTCAGCACATCCATGACCTCCTTGGACACCTGCCCGTGCGCCTGAGCCTTCGCAAGCACGTCAGCCATCCGGGCCGCCGGACCACCTGCTTCGGCGATGAGCGTGGACGCCTCACGAATCGAAGTCGCCGCAGCATTATCCAGTTTTAGATCCTCGATCACCTTGATGTAATCCTGGAGCACACGTCCATAGTTGGTATAGGTTCCGCGTAGGGTATTGTTGATTCCTTGCGCGAGCCGCGCTCCGTGAACCCCGCCCTGTTTCTCCAGCACGGAGACGATAGGGGCAAGGTAGAGTCCGGCCCGCTGTGCGATTGAGCCGAACAAACCAGTGCTCGGCTCGAAAGTGGTGTACTTCAGGTTCTGCATGTGCGAGAGGAGCTGGTTGACCTGGTCCGGATTGAGCTGCTGCGTGCCTGGGATCTCCTTCATCGCCTTCGCCAGCCCTTTCCCGGTCTTGGCTGTAAGCTGCGCGCCGGGCGTAAGTACTCTCGACTCAGTCAACAGTTCCTTGAACCACTCGTCCGTCATCCCGATCCCGCCCTTTTCAGCCGGCTTCCACATCGCACGCAACCCTTTCAGGCGCGCGACATGGGTGGTCCGCTGCATGATGTCCTGCACGGTGTCGGCGAAGAACGGGAGCGACACCTTCGACCCGAACAGCTTCGAGAACATCCC
>JAKEEV010000185.1 GCA_022616395.1 Planctomycetia bacterium
AACCCATCCACCCAACCTGGTATCAGAACGATTCAATCCAACTCGGTATCACTTGGCATCAAAACTCACTACACGGAACAAGACATTCGCGTCTACGCTCCGGTAGAATCGGGTAAGCGGTAATGGCACCAGCGGAGTGATTCTCATGGCACAGGTGAAGACGCTCTCCGAATGGATGGCGGTTCGCGGAATTGGCTTGGCGGAGTTGGTTGAAACGTCCGGCGTAGAAGAGCGGGTGGTCGAAGCGATCGCCAACGGTCGCTACACGCCCAGCCCCGACCAGCGTCAGCGCCTCTCCGCTGTTCTTGGAGTGAGTGTGGAAGAGATCGCCTGGGGACACGTGACACAAGTCTCGCACGTCTACGGTCACGGCCCTCAGTTCGGTCGCAGCCCCTAAGATGACAAGGGCGAATCAAGGAGCATCACATGAGCCTCGCGGACGAACTCCGACAGTTGCAAGAACTCCACGAGCAGGGCGCACTTTCCGACGAGGAGTACGCGCAGGCCAAGGCGCGCCTACTCAACGCTCCGGCACCACCAGCAACCCCACGCCCCGCGCGTCCAACTCCAGCGCGCAGCGGTCCACCCGCACCAAGTAGCACGGCGAAAACTAACGCCTACCTCCCGGTGATCGTGATCGGGCTGGTGGTCGCGGCTTGCGTTGTCATCTTCGTCTTCTTCCGCCTGGGACAGAGTCTCGTCGACAAGCCCAAAGACGGAGGGTTGACCCTCAAGGTGGATCGCGTGGAAACCTCGGAAGGCCGCTTCCTCGTCCACATGACCGCGACGAATCACACGAAGGACAAGCTCCGCCTGCCGCTGTTCGGTTACTTCTTCGTCACCGACGAATTCGGGAACCAGTACGAAGCCGATCCTTTCTCCTCAACCTTCCCCGAGGACGTCGCTCCCGGAGCAACTGTCTCGGGCTACGCACTCATGAAGAAGCCGCTGAACCCAAACGCGACCCGGCTAAAGGTCGCATTCACCACGGTGTTCGGCTCGTTCGCGGTCGAGTCCGCGGAGGTGACAGACGTCCCGGTCCGCTGAGCGTGGAAGGAAAAGAGCAGTCGCGGAACACAACAGGTCGGAAGTCTTTTCACCACAGAGAGGACTTCCGGCCTGTTGCTACGATATTGCAACTCCCAGACGCCGCGGTACAAATACTTTTCTGCCCGCACCCAAGTCTGGAAGTTCACATGCGCAGACCCAACCGGCCGGTTATCCTCACGCTCCTTGTCTTCGCGCAGTTGACTGTCGGCACGATGCTGCTGTTGAGCGGTGGGTACGGTGTCGCCAGTCACGCGGCCGGTAGTTCGTCCGCGACCGTGACCATCAACAAGGGCGGGCAAAAGACCACGATGGTCTACGACACCCACGAGGAGATGAAGCGGGAAGAACCAAGTTACCAGGCGTTCTTTTGGGGAAGCACCGTTGGCGGGCTTCTGCTGGCCGCGGCGATGATCGTCGGCGCGATCGGTCTGGTTCGGTTGCGTCCCTGGGGTTGGTGGTTGAGCGTGGCGTGGGCTTTGTTGGTCGTCGCGTATCAGGCGGGAGTCGCGGTCTACCTGTGGACGATCGCCCGCCCCGCCTGCAACCGCGTGTTGCAGACGATGCCGCGTGATGAGGCGGGCGTCTGTAGCGGACTGGTCAACGGCAACACGCTCTACCACCTCGGCTGGGCGATCTTCGCGTCGGGCTTTGTGTTCTACCCACTCCTGATCTTGCTGCTCCTCATGCTGCCGCCCGTCCGCAAGTCGTCGCGCCCCGCGCCTTCATTTGCTGAAGAAGACTACGACCGTCCCCGCCGGCGCCGAGACGAGGGTGACTACGAAGAAGAAGATCGCCCCCGCCGGCGCCGACGGGCTGACGGTGACTACGAGGATGAGGACGAGGACGACTACGACCGACGACGACGCCGACGACGCGACCGCGACGAGGATTAACGCTCTTCACTTCCCCGCCTGGAGGACTGAGCTTGAACTCGCGAATCGCGGCGTGTGGTAAACTGAACGCAGGAACCCGCCCGGAGGCACGCGATGACCACCCCCACCACTCCCAAACGCAGCCCGGAAGAGATCGCCAAACTCGGTCAGGAAATCTTTGAGCGCGTCGTGCGACCGACACTGAAGCCCGAAGAAGGCAAGTATGTCGCCATCGACATCGCCACCGAAGAATACGAAGTCGATGACAGCGATTACGCAGCCGTGATGAAGATACACGGTCGCAACCCGGGGGCCGAAGTGTGGCTCATGCGGGTTGGGTATCCGGCGGCATACAAGTTGGGGCTTCGCTGATGATCCACGGACTCGTCAACGCCCGCTACGAGGCGGTCGTCCCGCTCCGAGTGCGCGGGTTGGTTGGGGTCGAACTTACCGTGGACGCAGTGATCGACACGGGGTCCACAGCGTCGTTGACGCTCCCCTCGGCAACGATTGCCGCTCTCAGGCTGACGTTCCGAGCGACCAATCAGGTCATGCTCGCCGATGGCAGCTTGCGGTTCGTCAACACTTATGACGCGGAAGTGGATTGGGACGGCGCCTGGCGAGCGGTGTTGGTAACGGAGGTCGAAAGCGCCCCACTGATCGGAACAACCATGCTGACTAGGCACCAAGTGTTCATCGAGTTTGTACCCGGTGGTGTTGTGGACATCACCCGGTTGCCTTGAGTTCGCTTCCTCAGCACCGCGGATGGTCTCCTAACGTGGAGAAGTCTGGCTACGCGAAAGGAACCGACCATGATTGAACTCACCGACGAACAAATTTAAGCACTCCAAGCCGCGGAGAACGCTCCACCGCGTGGTGGGCGGAGGCGGATTGAGTTGACCAACAGCAGGGCAAGCCATGAGCCGAGGCGATGGAGTGCTCGTCCGGTTCCCGCACCCCTCCGACGTTAGGGGAAAGAAGCGCCCCGCCGTTGTCTTACACAGCGACGCTTACGCTGCGACAGTCGGCACGCTCGTGGTGGCCGAGGTCACGAGCAACCTCGCGATGGCGAACGATCCCGCCTGCTTGTTCATCGATGTGACGACACCCGACGGACAGGCTCCCGGTCTGGTTCGCGGTTCGGTCGTCTCCTGTCTGGTTCTCGTCACCGTCTACGCGGATACCATCGACCAGACGCTCGGCTCGCTTTCGCGGCTCTCGTGCAGAAGCTCGATGAGTGTCTGAAAGCCGCTCTGGGTTTATCACATCGGCGAGGATCGACTTCACTTCCCAGCACAGCGGGTGCTGATTCCCGCGCGTGCTGGGCGTCGGAGGTGGCGGCGGTGCCGGCCTACTCGCCGAGGACCGTGATCCGAGACGCGGCCTTCTGATCGATGGCCAACCGCAGGACGACTTCGCGATCCACTCGGAGATCCTTCCGCTCTAATGGAACACCGTTGATCTCCGTCACCACTGCGGTGTCCTTCGTCAACCTGAACTCCTTGTCCTCCCCGCCCTCGCCGTTCTTGGCTCCGACGAGCAGCGTGATGGTGTTCTTGTCGGAATCGAACGCCTTGATCGTCCCGCGGAAACTCGGCCCTTTCGCGCGAAGTTCCAGAACCATCGACTGATCGGCGGACAGCTTCACCCAGGCCACCGTCCCATCAATCAACTCGATGAGTTTGCCCGCGCGCTTCTCTTCGATCAGGATGCGGGCGTCCTTGGCGATGGTGTACGTCGTTTCTCCCTCCTTGCCGCCAATGGTGATGCTGTCGTTGCCCGCGTTGCCCACAACGTTCCCCATCACCGTCGGGCCTTGTGCCCGGATTACGCACACTGACTTCTGATCGGCGAGCAGTTTCAGATCGACGACAGCCCCGACGGGCACATCAGCGAGTTTCTTCACTTCGCCTCCGCCCTTGCCGTCGATGTACACCGCGACATCCGGAAGGATACTGTAGGTCTTCCCGTCCTCCACTTCCTTGTCGTGAAGAGTGAGAGTGTTCTTGACCGCGTCCACTGCCTTCACGGTTCCGTGAAGAGTTGACCCTTCGGCGCGGATGGAGACAACCGACTGTCCATCCAGCGACAGCCGAAGCGTGACCTGCGCGCCGACCGGCACATCCGCGAGGCGATGAGCCTCCGCGGGCTTGGTCTTGTCCTTCAATTTCCCATCGTCGATAGACACCTGCGCGGACTTCGCCACCGCGAACGTCCGCTCCACGTCCGGCTCGCCCTTGATCGAGATGGTGACGGTAAGCGTGCCCTTCGCGCCGTCCACTGCCTTCACGCGACCGGTCACGCTCTGACCTTCCGCGAGAATCCCGCCCACGACCTTCCGGTCAGCAGACAGCTTGAGGGTCACGACCGCGTTCACGGGCAGGTCGGCAAGACTTGACGGCTTCGACTTGTCCTGGCCTTCGATGAAGAGCTTGGCGTGCTTGGAGATGGTGAACATCATCTCCGCTGCTGGTTCACCCTTCTTCAGAGCAACGGTCGCGGTGATCGTGTTGTTGCGCGCGTCCACCGATTTCAGCACGCCCTGAACGGTCGGCCCCTCGACCCAGACGCGAATCACCTTCTGGTCGGCCAGGCGGAGGATGACAGCGCTCCCCTCGGTCAGGTCAGCCGGCTTGCCCTTCTGGAAGCCGAGCCGGCCGCCCGTGCCGTCATCCAGGAGAACTTCGACATCCGCAGCGAGAGTGAAAGTCTTCGGTTCGGGAATTTCCTTACTCGGATGAAGCGTCAAGGTGTTCCGGGAGGCGTCCACGGCCTTGACCACCCCGATCACTTCTGTCTGATCCTTTGTGCGCTCGTCCGGCGCGGGTTTGTCGGCTGGTGCCGGCTTGTCGGCCAGCGCATGATGCGTGAACCAACCGGCCGGCGCGACGACAGCCGCGAGCAACACGAGGGTGGCGATTTTGAGTTTCGTCAGGAACATGGTCTTCAGTACCCCTTCTGTGAGATCGGCGACCCTGGGCGAAACCAAGCCAGTCGCCAGATGTCCTGCCGCGAAGAGGTTCGCGGCCTTGATCGTACTTCCCACTACCGAAGTCGGCACACTCGCCGACGCGGCATTCTCCGACAACACCGCCGCGAGCGTTCCTCCGGACACCGCCAGCCCACGTCGGGCGAGCCGCTTCGCCAGCATCACTCGCGCCCTCGCCAGTCGGCCCGCAACTGTTCCTTCGGGACAGCCGAGTTCGCGGGCGGCTTCCTGGCGAGTCTTCCCCTCCAGGTCGCACAGAACAATCACAGCGCGATACTTATCGGGTAGTCGGCTCAACTCCTGATCGAGCCGTGGGAGCAATTCATCCCTGACGTCTTGCGGAACCACTTCTGGCTCGGGCATCACCATTACCTGCCTTTCGCGCTCCTTCCTTCTGGCGGCTGTCGCCCTGGCCTTGAGCGATGTTTGATGGGCCACTCCGTAGAGCCAGTTGGCAAGCAATTCTCTTGCAGCAATCGCAGATGCCCTTCGGACGAATACGAGGAACGTGGCCTGAAACGCATCTTCGGCGTCGTGATGATTGAGGAGGACTCGACGGCACACGCCCCACACCATCGGCGCATGCCGATGCACGAGAGCCGCCAGCGCGCCTTCGTCCCGACGGCTGAGGTAGCACTCCAGCAGTTGCGCATCGGTCGGCGCTGCTCCATCGTTCAGAAGCGCGGTTCTGCGAAGGAGCTGGATGACCTCACTCATCTGACCGGTCGCCATGTCGGTTCCTTATGCCGGGCGTGACTTTGCCCTACCACTACTACCAGCACTCGATGGATTGATACACTTTTCCCGACAAAGACTCGCGCTGTTTCGCGTCCGTTGGCGTCAGCGCCAAAGTCGTTGAAGAAGAACCGCTTCGCCAGCCGGTAGAACGTGCGTCTCTGCGGTCGCGTTGCTCGCGAATTGCGGCGTGTGGTAAGCTGAACGCATGAACCCGCCCGGAGGCACGCCATGAACCCCGCCGCTCCCAAACGCAATCCGGAAGAGATCGCGAAGCTCGGAAATGACATCTTCGAGCGCCGCGTGCAGCCGCTGCTCAAACCCGAAGACGACGGCAAGTATGTCGCCATCGACATCGCTACCGAAGAGTACGTAATTGATGACAACGACTATGCAGCGCTGACGCGACTGACCGACCGCCGGCGCGGCGCGCAGGTTTGGATCGTGCGGGTTGGCAAACCTTACAGGATGAGTTTCCGGATGAGGTTCGGCCAATGATTCGCGGAACTGTGAACACCCGGCACGAGGCCATCGTTCAGCTCCACGTCCGCGGACCGAGCGGAACCGAACTCGACGTGGATGCGGTTATCGATACGGCGTTCACCGGATTTCTGACCCTGCCGTCCGCGACCATTTCCGCGCTCAATCTGCCGTTCCGGGCACTCGCCCACGTCCAACTCGGCGATGGCGCGATTGGTCAATTCGATGTCTATGATGCGGAGGTCGAGTGGGATGGCGCGTGGCTCGCAATCCGGGTGACGGAAATCGAGGGCGACGCGTTGCTCGGCATGGGCTTACTGACGGGGCACGAGGTGTTCATCGAGTTCGTGACCGGAGGCGTTGTGGACATCACCCGGATGCCCTGATTGTCACTACCCCAGCACGGCGGGTGCGGATTCCTTCGCGTGGTTGGCATCGTGAGCAGCGTAAGTGCCGAAGTCGTTGAAGAAGAATCGCTTCGCCAGTCGGTAGAAGAAATTCTTCTCCGGAATCTCCGCCGCGGGGTTGTATTGCGAAGTGCGAACTGTCATCGCTTCCAATTCCGCAAGCGCTGTCTGCCGGGCGGTCACGTCCTTGGCTCCATGTGCTTCCACCAACTTCTTGAGCAGATCGGGACGCTCCAGAACGATGCACCCGCGCGTTGTTTCCGCCGCGAGCTTTCTGAAATCCGCCAGGAACGCCGATTGAAGAAACTTCAGCTTCAGCGGCCGCGAATCAGTCGTGCCATGTATGGATTCTTTCGAGAACTGCACGATCGGGCACGGCTCGATGTCACCCCACGGGTTGATATGGTGACTGATGCCGGTCGCGGCCGGGCAGAGCGCTTTGCCTTCGCCGTCGTGATACGCATCAATAATGATGATGGGCTTCTTCGCGCGCATCTCAACCACGAACTTTCTTGCGCGAAGCGACTGTTCCGGTGTTAAGCACAAGTCCGGGTTCGGGTGCGGACCCATCGGTCTGTACACATGGAACCACGTATACAGCACGCCCAATTCAATCAGCCGGTCGATCCACTCTTCGCGCAGCAAGTCGTCGATGTTCGTGCGCGCAAGGCTCGTGCAAACTCCCGTGAACACGCCCGCGTCAAGCGCGTTGTGAAGGCCCTGCATCGTCTTGCTTAATACTCCACTCCGCCCTCTGCGCTCGTCCGAAACAATCTCGGTTCCTTCGACCGAGATGAGCGGCGTGACATTCCCCAGCCGCCACATCTGCCTGGCGCGCTCTTTCGTGATGAAGTGGCCGTTGGTGAAAATCTGGAAGTAACACTCCGGGTGTTCCGCGAGCATCTCCAGGAGATGCGGGTGCATGAACGGCTCTCCGCCGACGATCCCGAAGAACACGTTGCCCATCTGCTTCGCTTCGCGGATGAGTTGGTGGAACGCATCTGGTTTAATTGTCTCCTGTTTCATGCTCACATCGACCCAGCATCCCTGACATCGCAAGTTGCATGTATTAATGATGGAGACGTAGAGAAACGGCGGGAAGACTTGCCCGCGCTTGAGCCTCAGCTTGTGTCGATGAACCGACAGCGCTCCCTTGAAGCCCATGTTGTAGATGAGCTTCCACAGGAGCCGCTTGTCAGTCTCCAGAAGCACGCGCTTGGCCAGTTTGAATGTGGCGAGCAGAGTCACTGGGAACCTCTCTGAAGTCACCAAGAGTTACAGTCGAGTGTATCGCTTCTCGGTGCGTGTTGCGTGAGAATTCAGGCTCGGATATCCGGTTGAAGCGCGCGTGACGGTCGCGCCAGCGCCGGTGGGCGTGGAAAGCAACACCAGCGCGTTGCAAGTTCGCCCAGCGTCCGGCGCGCGGGAACACTTCGTTATCCGACTTGTCACGGAGGACCGAAGAATGCTCCCACTCGTGTTCGCGCTCAGTTCCGCGGCCGCATCTGACCCCGACATTCCCACTTTTCCGCACTGCCCGCCCACCGCGAATTCAGCGGCCACGGCTGTCATGGGCAGAATGTTCCAGCCGCCTCAGTTCTGCCCCGGCCCCGCGATTCAACCGTTCCAGAGACAACCGCGTGTGTGCCCGGTCGCGCAGTGCCCGTGTGAAGAGAGTACCGGCGAACAGCCCGTGAATAACAAGATCTGGGTGAAGGAATTTCACTCGCCCGCGCAGGTTCCCATTCCGCGATTCGACCGAGACGGCCAGCCGCTACAGCTCGATGGCCTCATTATCTACGAAGGAATGCGGCTGACTGTGTATCCGAATACAGGCCAGTACGACCTCACATTCACCGCGACAGTCCCCAACATGCCCGTGACTCTGCGCATGCAACTGGAATTCAAAAATCCCAATCGCAATGCGAAGCCAGAAGAGCAAACTTTCACGCTCACACTGCCGGCAATCCGCATGCAACCGCCCCGCGACTCACGCCCCGGCGATCCGCTGCCGATGACTTTCCACATCGCCCATCGCGGGTATTCCAGCCTCTTCCTGGAACAACCGCCGGAATACCAGATCCTGGCAAAAGCGCCCGCGATTGTCCCCTGCCCCGTCCTTCCTCCGATCACCTGCAAGTGGCACCTCACGCGCCACGGAACTGCGCGATTCGGAACGCCAGTCGCGATTGACGACCCGATACGCTAACTCAGAGTGCAGTGCAGTCGGAGCCAGAAGCGTCGTGACGGGTCTTGAATGGCCCGTCGCGGACGCTTTGCCCTTTTACGCACCCTCGTTGACACTTTCGACTCTGACTCTTCCGTCGCGCACGCTTCCGGCTCCGACTGCCAAGTGATTGCCAGATCGCTTGACCCGCAAAATCAGTAAAGTCCGCGCAACCGGTAGTCGATAACCGCTTGGGGGCTGGTCTAGACACGCATCGCCCGGCGAACATCGCCGCGCGTGTTTGACAGGGGCGACCGAATGAACCGCACCGCGGGGTTGATGGTGTTGTCCGTCGCAATCGGTGCCGCCGTTATGTACGGCAGCTCGAACTTCCGATTGCGCGTGGAACCTGTGAATCCACCTCCCGTGCCGCCACTTCCACTCCAGTTACCGCAAACTGCCGAACCCGGCCGACTGCCCGAAAGTGTTACGAGTCTCGCTCCCACGCGCGATCCGCGACTCGATCACCAGGTGCGCCCCGCCGGTGCGCTGTTGCAAGCGGATCCCACAATCTCTGGCGGCATCGAGAAAGTGACCGAAGAGGTCACTGCGGCCGAAACGAAAACCCCAATCACCTGGAACCCGCCAACTCTCGGTAACCCGACGATTTTCCTCATCACCAGACAACCGACGCTTGTTCTCCGAGATATCAAGGATGCGGATGTGAACTTGCTGCGTGTCATTCCAACGAAACCCACGACTCCGAAGGTAATCGACATCAAGTCACCGACGGTCGCCAAGAGCGAAACCACAATCAACTTCAACAACGTCAACCTCCGGGATGTCTCCGGTGAAGTGCTCATCGAAGTCATCAAGGTCGAGAAAGTGGGCGAGAAGGGGAAGGAGGAGGAGAAAGAGAAGCGACTGGCGGCCATCACGTTGCGTGTCCCGGTCGGCAATGTCGCGCAGGAACCGCTGATCGTGACTGAAGCGCTCAATTCGCCCTTCCTGGAAACGCCAACGCGCACTCCCTTCGGCAAGACCCGCATCACGCTCTACAACCAGAACGGCGTCTTCCTTCAGGTCAAGGGTCAATTGCTGCAATCCTCCCCAACGATCAAGTTTGTCGTTCATGCCGACGGCAAAGCCATAACCGAAATTGGGGCAACTCCGGTTGACCCACCAGTCCCTTCGCCGGGTTGGGGATACCGACTCACCGGTCTGCCTGTTTACACACCAGGAACTACCGGTTTCGTCGCCACTCGCGCGGAGTTCGGAGGGGAGCACTTCTACGCGATCTCTCACGTCGGGTTCACTGCGGCGGACGTGGTTACTCCACTGAAAGCGCCCACGATCACCAGCATCGGGAAGACACCGGCGAAAGCGGCTGACGCAGCGACCCCACTGACCAAGCTCAAGGATGCAAGCGGGCGCGAGACATCGGTGTTCGGCAGCAACACACGCAAACTCGATGTCAAAATCACCCCACCTCCCGGCGCGCAAGCGGTACTCGTGTTCGTCGATAACGCGCGGATACTCACGCAGATCATCACCACGGCTGAGACTGCCTTCACAACCACTCTCGAACTTCCCGTGGCGCTGACAAATGTGATTCGCGTGGTGGCCATTCGAGGAGCAGCCGAGAGCGAGCCAGCGATTGCCGAAGTGAAAGTGCGCACGGATGGACCCTTTGTCGAGAATGTCTCGGCTCCCGGATTCGGGCAGTCAGGCGGTGTCGGCTACGAAAAAATCCAGCTTCGGTTCAACCTCGACAACCCACTTGAGGAGAAATCCGCGCGGAACACGGCCAACTACCGCGTGATCCACAACGAAAGCGATGCCAAACGTAACGTCTTGACTTCAATTGAGACGTTCGACATCGCGACAAACACAGTCATTCTGACGGTCGAGAAGATTCTCCCCGGCAGCTATACCGTCATGGTTCTCAACGCGGGGCAAGGGGGGACTCTCCCCGCCGGCTCGACGGCTGCTCCGGGACTGACCGATGTGTATGGAAACCCGCCAGTCAAAACGCTCGGCGAAGGCACGGTCGCCGCGTATCAAACGGTGCTCTTCACCCAGCAGGTCGATCAACCGCTGCCGTCGCAAACCGTCGGAGTTACTCTTCAGACGGGCAAGGCGATTGCATTCCCGGAGTATGTGAAGTTCCGCGTCTCGCCCGATGGGTTCAACCCGGCGGATCGAGTCGAAACGCGCGTCGTGAGGCTCTATTACTTTCGCGATGCACACCGAGTTGCTCAGATCGTCAACCGCACGGTGAAGTCGTACAACGCCGCGTCGGTGGATGTGCGCCGACGAGCAGCCGACCGCGGGCGCGATGACGCAGACAAGGCCACCGACGAGCGGAAACGACTGGAACTCGTTGCTGTCCGAGCCGCTCAGGACGCTCGAGCCGCGGAGAACGACCTGGCCGCATTGCAACAACGTGTCGCCTCTGCCCGCGCGCAAATCCCACAGGCACGCGAATCGCTCGGCCAACTGCAAGCCCGCCTCCTGCCAATCCAGAACGACCCCAACAGGGCGCTCGAAGTGGCTCAACTGCGATCAGACATCGCAACGACCCAGCAAGCACTTAACACCCTCGACACCATCGACCGACAGGCACCAGCGGACATCCAGCGCGCCCAGAACGAGGTCGCGGTCAAGCGCGAAGCCGAAGCCAGAGCACTTGAAGCCTGGCAGGTGAAAGAACTCCAGGAACGGAGACTCCGCGAGAACCAGTTCCGCGTCGAAGTCGCTGCCGCGAAGACCGACCCGGATACTTATGCCCCGGCCGATATCGAATCTAACGACCCAGTGATGCAAGTCTCGATCTCGGTGATTGGCGAAGGACTGATTCAGCTTCGCGGACCGATCAAGGGGCTCAACGTCATCCGCACGATGGTGAACCAGATCGATTCCCCCGTGGGGCAAGTGCGAGTTGCGGTCCACACGCTACAAGTGAATGGCGAACGGGGCGACCGCATGGAAAAGGTCATCGCCAACATTCAGCGCTATCTTGATCACTCGCGATTCCTCACAGTGCAGTCGGGCCAGATGCTCAAGCGCGCGGTAACACTCGTGGCGTCGCGCAAGGCGTATGAAGTGATGACCACACTCGCTCCCGGTTCCACACAATGGGATCGCGACCAACGCTATCTCTATGCCTTCTTCGGCAAGGATTTCACTGATGAATTGATTCAGCTCGATTCGGAGTTCCTCAAGACCGGAAACAAGCTACTCTCGCTCAACTCGATGGACAGCACGAGTCTCTCCGCGGCTCTCTTCCTGATGGCTCTGGCGAAGAACGACGTACGGTATGAGATCATCAATGAGTTTTTAAGACTGGTGCAACAGGAACTGCCCCAAGCGGAATGGTCTTACTACATGGCCGGGATTTCTGATCCCAAGTGTTGTGAGGCGTGCAAGGATAAGAAACATTATTTGTTGTCGTATAACTCCAAGTTCCAGTCATTGATTGGGTTCTTCACAAGCGAGACACCAATTCCCGACACGCTCACACCGCTTCAGCGGGAGTTCATCCGTCTGGCTCAGATTTTCAAGGCGCGGATGGTGAT
>JAKEEV010001241.1 GCA_022616395.1 Planctomycetia bacterium
GCGAGGTCTTCGGCAGAAACAGAAGGTGGAGCGTCCATGCGCCACCGAAGATACCCGAAACTCTGGTTGTGGTGCTATCCCGACCCGTGAACGGTTACCTCGGGCAGCGCAACCTTGACCATTTCGGTCTTGTCGCCGCGCTTGAGTTTGACGGTTGCATCTGCGACGGCGAGTGCATCGCGCAGAAGTCTCCTGAGTGATTCGGCATCGAGGGGCTTCTTGCCGTTGACTTCCAGGATCGTGTCACCTACCTTCACCCCGGCTTTTTCGGCTGGCTTCCCATCCGCAATCGCCGCGACCTTCACCGCGTCATCCGCGGCCTTCACTTCCAAGCCGATACGCGACAGTTCAAAGAACGTGATGAAGCCCAGCGCGTTCGGTTCGTTCTCCTTGACGATGTTCTCCGTCGACTTTGGCACGGGTACGAAGGGTGGGGGTTTGGCAATCGTGATGCTCCCACCGGCGAGCAGGGTGTTCTGTGTGCCGCACCCGCCGATCTTGATATTCCCGCGAGCAATGATGAGGCTTGTTAAGACGTTGCCGGGCACCAAGACATCTCCATCGCAAATCACGATGGAACTGGAGATGTCATTCCCGGTCGTGACATTGCCATTGGCAAGAATTAGCGACATGCCAATTCCCGTCTTTGCGCTGACATCACCACGCGAAACTATCACACCTGTAATTCCCCGTGGACACGCCACCCCAGCGGCCTGGATTACTTCCGGGACCACGCGGAGGGGTTCGCCAGTGGCGTCAAACGGTTCGCGAACGTGAACACCGTCGGTGCGGATCAACCGCGGGTTGCTCCCCCTTCGATACGCGGGGAAATCGCCAAACACGGAGGGGCAACCGCGCAGGACGCAACCTCGCGTCGTTTCAAATAATTTCAACTGTTCACGCTGGAGGCGCTCAAGTTCGGCACGAAGGGAGGGAATATCCGGATTCGGCCCCTTCGCCTCTGCAACCACACGCTTGAATGCTGCATCGAGTGCTTGTGCCTTGGCTTGGACCTCAGGCGGTGTCTTCCCGTCCATCTCGGCCTTCGCGGCTAACTTCTGCCCCATCTCGAAAGCCGGAGCCCAGAGCCGCGTGTCCTCCGCCTTCAAGTCCCAAGTAGCTGTGGCCGCGACAAACAGATCAACCTCGCCACGCTTGGCGAACCCCACTCCGCGGGAGAGGCGCTTCGCGACGCTTCGCGTGCGAATGGTTTGCACGATCTTCGCGGCTCGATCCCGAACTTCGGGGTTCGGCGATTTCAGTGCCGCGAGCAGTTCCGCAGGCGGCTCATCAAGAGGAAGAGCGGCAAGCCTCCGACTGGCTTCTTCACGCTCCTTGAAGTCCTCGCTCCCCAACTGCTGGACGAGGGCCGCGACATCCACGGGACGAGGTGGGGGAATGTCCGAGGCCAGAACGACGCAACACATTCCCCCAACCAACAGGCATACCAGAATGCGCTTCATGCGATGATTCCTAACGAGAAGTGAGAAGGAGTGCGGGTACGGAACCCGCACTCGTAATACCACGACAACGAATCGAATCAAGGCCCCACGACTTCCGAGTCATCGATGTAGGTGACGACCGGGTTCTGATCGATGGTCGTTTGTCCCTGAACACGGTACAGACCATCGCCCAGTCCCGGTCCCGCGTGGTTGAAGGCAATCGTTGCGACTGAGAACGTGATTAACCCACGACCGAAGTAGATCCCGCCCCCTCGTCCAAAGGCATCCAACACGATACTGTTGGCATGTATCCAGGTGTTGTTGGTGAGTGTCAGCCACGTTCCTGAACCCTCCGTCGCATTGCCCGCGTAGATTCCGCCCCCGTCAACCTGAGCCTGGTTGCCGAAGACGTGAACGTTATTGAGGGTGACGTGCGTAAACTGTGCATTCGTCGAGGAGGCGATGGAGATGCCACCGCCATACGTGGCGCTGTTGCGTTCGATCAGACCGCCGGTGATGTTGGTGAAGACTCGCTCGCCGATGTAGATACCACCACCAAAACCTGCTTCATTTCCGCTGATGGTGACCCCAGTCAAATCGAGCGTGCCCTGCGTGGCCGCAATCCCACCACCAAATCCACCATTCAATCCACCTTGAGTTTTGCTCCTGTGGATCTCAGAGTCTTGAACAGTCAGGCTCCCCTTGGATAGCACGGCTCCACCCGAACCCACGGCTGGCCTTCCGGTGACTTCGCCGTTGAGCAACTTCAGTCTCGCGAGTGTTGCGGTTGAAGTTGGGTCGATCTCGAAGATACGATGCTTCTGTTCGGCCATCGCATCACGCTGAATGGTGATCTTGCTCGTCGGCCCGTCGATGAAAATGTTCTTCGTGAACTTGGGAAGCTGCCCCCTCCCTCATTTGCGGGATCGAGGGTGATTGTCCCACCCGCGAGTTCATTGGCGAAGTGAATCCGGTGCTGTGAGGTGGGCACTTCGAGGTTTGCTTGAATGATTCGTTCCCGCAGGGAATGTACCCCGTCGTTCTCATTGACCACATCAGCCAGCGTGGTGACTTCGAGGATGAGGTTCGCCGGCACTTCGCGATTTTCCAGGACTTCGAGTGATGGCTTAAAGCCACCGAAATTATTCTGAGGGGGGGGGCGAATGTTTGACTGTCTTTCGTTTCTGCCGGAACTTGAACATACGGCCTCCTGCAATTGGGTGTGAAGTGTTGGGCGACCGAACAAACTCCAAACAGGGTAACCGCTCGGTCGAAATTGTCCAGCGTTCGTCTGGGAATTTCCCGTGAATCCTCTCACTCCAGCCGCATTTCAGACAACTCACTCGGACGAGCCAATGTCGTCCGCAATGCACTCGGCCCGTTCGGTTGCGGTTACGGTTTCTTCTTCGGTTCTTCCTTCTTCGGTTCCTCTTTTTTCTTGGGTGGTTCGGGGGGCTTCCAGCCGAGCATCACGACGGTTGGGGCGGTGGCCGTCATGTCGAGCGGGATCACCAACTCGTTGGTGTTGGGCAGTTTCTTGATGTTCTCCTTCTTCACTTCCTGGAGGAACTCTTCAGGCCCGGCGAGTTCGTCGAAACCGGGGACGCCGTAGTGCATTGGTAGCACGAAGAGCCGCGGTTTGATCTGTTTGACCACTTCGTTCGCCTGTTCGCCGTTGATGGTGTAGATGCCGCCGATGGGCACCATGAGCACATCGACTTTCCCGATGGCCTTGACCTGAGTTTCGGTCAGTTCGTGTCCCAGGTCGCCGAGATGGCAGAACGTCAGCCCGTCGGCGGTCACTATCCAGATGGTGTTCTTTCCGCGTTGCAAGCCGTTGCTGGCGTCGTGATAGGTCGCGATGTTGCGGAAGCGAACGGCTCCGCGTTTTTCGTCGAAGAGTTTCCACTCTTGCTTGCCCGGTTTCGGCTCGATCACCCCGCGATAGA
>JAKEEV010001242.1 GCA_022616395.1 Planctomycetia bacterium
CAAACTCTCAAACCCGCCACGACGCGCGATTTCTTCAACCTCGCGGCCGTTCACATTCGCCGCGAACTGATCGACCTCGCCCGGCGATGCAAGGGGAAGCCGTGGGTGACGGTGAATGTCGGGATTGATGATTCCGATGTGCCAGCCGCGCCGAGTGTCGAACCGGAGAGCCGATCACCGGAAGATTACGATTTGTGGGTGCGGTTCCACGAAGCGGTGGACGAACTGCCTCTGGAAGAACGCGAGGTGGTTGGGCTGGTGTTCTATCACGGCTGGACACAGGGGAAGATCGCGGAGCTGTTCCACGTCGATGAACGCACCATCCGCCGGCGCTGGTCGAGCGCCTGCCAGCGACTCCGCGAACTCGTCGGCGATGATGTGCTCGACGAATCGGGAAAGTAGCCAATCAGAGCCGCGACCGTCAGGGAGCGCAAAGAAGCGCTCCCTGACGGTCGCGGCTCTGATTGTGGGCTCCCTGACGGCCGCGGCTCTGATCATGCGCTCCCTGACGGTCGCGGCTCTGATCATGCGCTCCCTGACGGCCGCGGCTCTGATTGGAGTACCCGCAAGTCCCCTTCCCGCTTCGTTAATCCCACACGATCCAGGTATTCGCAGACAGGCACGGCGAACTTGCGCGTGGTGCCGAGCAGGTCGCGGATTTCGGCCACCGTTGCGCCGGGGCCAGAGCGCAGACGTTCCGTCACACGCCGATGCATCTCGGCTTCTGCTTCAGCGGAAAGATAAATCTCTTCGGTTACCTTCACGAGCAAACCTTCCGCGCAGGCGACTTCGAAGATGTCCTTGAGTGCAGCCGCATTGCCACCGGCCTGGTTCGCGAACTCCTTTGGTTCCGGCGGTTGAAACGCGGCCGCGACGTGCGCTTCAACGATCTTGTCCTTGAGCTTCCGCTGATTGGCGCTGAGTTTCGGCTTGAAGTCAGCGCGGGCAATGCGTCGGGTGTCTCCAACGAGTTTCTTCGCGGCAATCAAGCGATCCGTGACGGCCTGAAGCAGTTGATGGTCGCCAACGTATTCCAGCCGGGCGAGCGCCTTCTGCCGGTCGTGCATGGTCACGAGCGGATTCTCGGCGTGAAGCGCTGAGAGAATCTCCAGGATGCGCGTTTCCAGTTCTACGATTCGCTCCGCATGGACGAGCAACCGGCGGTTGGAAGGCAATACCAACTCGGCGAGCTTGCCGCTCGCGATAAGTTGAGCAACAATTGTTTCCACCTGCTCTGGCGCAATTCCCGCGCCGCGAACGAGTTCAGCGGGCGTGAATCCGTGTGAGCTTGCGAACCACGCGACCGCTTCAGCGCGCGTTTCGGGCGCATCGGCCCAAAGTCGTTCGATCTGCTCGATGGATTCGATATGCCGTCGGCGAACCTTCGTCGCGGTCGGCTGAATGACTTGCCCGCCGCCGAGCGTGTGTTCGGCCGAAGAATCGCGTAGCACAAACGGCTGACCCCACACTGCGGTTGCAGGTTCCTCCAAGAACAGTTGCGCGAATCCCCATTGCCCAGGTTCGACTTGATCGCAATCGAGCAATGACACGCTCGCCATCACTTCCGCCGTGCCGATGTGTAGTCGCACCGGCAAACGGTGTTTGATTGGCCGCCGGAATTCGGGGGAAGCGAAGAGCCGAACCGTCAGCACCTTGCTGGGAACGAGGTAACCCGGCCGCGCGAGTTCCTGCCCGCGCCGAACCTGTTCGTGAGGGACACCGGCGAGGTTCACCGCCGCGCGCTGCCCGCGCCGAACTTCATTCACCACTTGCCCGTGATTGTTCAGTCCGCGCACGCGAATGAGTTCCGTGCTCCCATCCCCCCGATGCCATTCGAGTTCATCGCCGACAGCCACTGAACCCGACACCACCGAGCCAGTCACAACAGTTCCGTGCCCCTGCACCACGAAGGCTCGGTCGATGGGCAAGCGGAACCACTCCGCCCCGCCCTTCTCTGTCACGACTGCGCAAAGTTGTGCCAGCGCGGATTTCAACTCGCCGATTCCCAGACCAGTCTGCGCGGAAGTAGCAATGATTGGTGCATCGCCCAGGAAGGAGTCCTTCACCAGTTCGCGGATTTCCAGCGCGACCACTTCGCGTGTCGTCTCATCGACCAGGTCAGCCTTCGTCAGCGCGATGAGACCGTGCTTCACACGGAGGAGCTTGAGGATTTCGAGGTGCTCGCGCGTTTGTGGCATCACGGAGTCATCCGCCGCGACCACCAGCAGCGCCAGGTCAATGCCGGTTGCACCCGCGAGCATGTTCTTGACGAATCGCTCGTGTCCGGGCACATCCACAATCCCCAGCCGCACGTCACCGAGTTCCAGGTGAGCAAAGCCGATGTCGATGGTGATTCCGCGCGCTTTCTCCTCCGGCAGGCGGTCGCAGTCGATACCGGTGAGCGCCTTCACGAGCGAAGTCTTGCCGTGGTCGATGTGGCCGGCGGTGCCGAGGATCAGGTCGCGTGGCATGTGTGGCTTGGGATGAAGTTGCTGGACTGTGAAGTCATTGTACCCACTCACGGCACGCGGTTGGGGTAGTCCGCAAAGTGAGCCTGAGTTAAGGTGTCGAAAACTACGGAGGACAGACGATGGAACCCCTGCCAGTGAAGGGTATCCTGAAGAACGGACAGATCGTGTTGGAAACGCCTCTCGATTTGCCCGACGGAACACTCGTGACCGTGCTGGAATACGACGAGGATGACTATCCTCGCGAATGGAAAGGACCACTTCCCCCCGAAGAGATCAAGCAACTCATGCTCGCCCTTGCAAGACGACCGGACTTAGCCGACGATCCAGACTGGCAAGAGAAAATCAGGAGACCCCGTGGCTAAGGCAACTCCTCGAGCAGGTCTTCTC
This sequence comes from Planctomycetia bacterium, assembly GCA_022616395.1. Classification (GTDB taxonomy): domain Bacteria; phylum Planctomycetota; class Planctomycetia; order Gemmatales; family Gemmataceae; genus Gemmata. The sequence continues at coordinate 2,859 of JAKEEV010001242.1, forward strand.
GATACCAGATTGCTGCTGGAGATCCACAGCGGGTTACCTGACGCAATTAACTTCGGAACCGACCTGGTCAGGGTCACTCCACTTCAGGTGAGCGCATTCTCCGTGATGGTAGTTGTGGCGGGTTGCCAGGAGGCTGCGGATGTGGCTCTGTTACAACGCTTACTCCGAAGCAACACAGTCCACCCGATCACGGCTCGGATCTCGCGACGCGCTCTCCGGTTGTTGGAGTCACTTCAGCCACCATCACCATTAACGGCGGATGATGTCATCGTCGCGGCGACCGCGCGGGTTCATAAACTGCCTCTGTACACCTTAAACCCCGCACGGTTCGCTGTGGTCACCGGCTTGACCACGATTCAACCCTACTGAACTCGACACGAGAAGCGTTGCCATGCTCGGCGCAACCATGAATCCGCGACAGTTCCTCGACCGTGTGGCTCAGGAACTTGGCCGCATCAACACAAGCGAACTCCAGAAGCTCGCCGACCTGATCCACGAACGCTATCTCGCGGGCCGGTTCGTGTTCCTCATCGGCAACGGCGGAAGTGGGTCGAACGCGTCTCACTTCTGCGAAGACCTCGGCAAGGGGACACTCGCTCGCAAGTTCTTCACGGATGACACCAAGAAGAGACTGAAGGTCATCAGCTTAACGGACAACACGCCCTACATCCTCGCGTGGGGCAACGACGAAGGATTCGACCGCGTGTTCGTGGAGCAACTGAAGAATCTCGCATCGCCTGGGGATTTGCTCATCGCGATTAGCGGGAGCGGGAACAGCCCGAATGTGCTTCGCGCAGTCGAGTGGGCCAACGCGCACGAAATCACCACATTCGGCTGCACGGGCTTCTCCGGCGGCAAGCTCCGCGAACTGGCACAACACGGGCTTCACGTTCCGCTCGACGACATGGGGATTGTCGAATCCATCCACCTCACCGCGTTCCACTGGGTCGTGGACGACATGTACAGGCGGATTTCGATGTAGGACAGGCATCTTGCCTGTCTGAAGCCATGACAGGCAAGATGCCTGTCCTACGAAAACAGACAGGTGTCCAGCCTGTCCTACTCCTTCGGTTTGCGCACTCTCAGTGTCAGTACGCGGGCCAACTCTGGAATTGGTTCCTTGTGGTCGTCGACGCGGAAGTCGATGTAGCGGTCGTTGAAGCCCGCGTAGCCGGCTTTGGCCTTTGCGATGTAAATGGCGGCGGATTGCTTGCCGCGTTTGTCTCCTCCGGCCTTGTCGCCGGCTTCCAGAGAAGCCATCAGTCGCCACGCGAGCGGCCCCTTCGTTTCCTCGAACGCCTTCGCCATCGCGTCCACCACTTCCGGCCCCGCGAGGATGTTCCCCTGGCAAGCATAATGCTTACCAGTCTTCCCCCCGGCCCACGCCTGACACTTCTTACCGGTGTAAGTGGCCGCGTTCCCCTTCGCGTCAATCACTCCGACCTGACGCGAGTCGCGCCCGTCATCATCATCGGTCAGAGCCTTGATGGTTTCCTCCGCGGTCTTTCCTTCGCGCATCAGTTCGAGTCCCTTCGGGCCGAACTTGGTATTGGCGAAGCTCTGAGTGGCAACCGCGCCGGCGTCCGCTTCGGCCCACGGAACCACCGAGCCGACCGCGAGGAACTTCGATGCGACCGCGACACCCCATTCCTTTGTGTTGGGGTCGTAGCCCACGACCGAGAACGTCGCGACCACTTCAGGCGGTTCGGGCTGTGGGTCAGAAGCCGCGGGGAGTGCCGCGACAATCGCGAAGAAGGGGAACACGAGAAGGAGAAATCGGCGCATGTTCGCGAACCTCCGAGGTAGAACAACCGCGGATTGTTCTACTCCGCCGAAGGTCGCTCACCACTTGCGTTCCATCATGGAGACGATTTGAACCGCGATTTGGTTGTGAATGCGCGTGGAGGCGGTGGCGTTGGTTTCGCCCAGTTCCGGAATCAGTCGGCCGGTAGCAACAATACGAGCGGGTCTGGGAGCTTCCAACTCTCTTACATCTGGAGGAAGCGGCACGTTTGGGTC
>JAKEEV010001243.1 GCA_022616395.1 Planctomycetia bacterium
AACCGTCGCTGACGCTTCCGGCTCGCAAAGCAAAAGGCAACCGTCGCTGACGCTTCCGGCTCGCAAAGCAAAAGGCAACCGTCGCTGACGCTTCCGGCTCTGATTACATCCCGCCGGTGATCTGTTTGAGCGCATCAATTAAGTGGTCGATGTCGGTTTGCGTGTTGAACGGCCCAGGACTGACTCGAACCAGTCCATCGGGCGCGGTGCCGAGCGCCTTGTGAATGTATGGCGCGCAGTGCAACCCTGGCCGAACCGCGATGTCAAAGGACTGATCGAGTAGCCCCGCCAGCTCCGGCGCGGGAAGGATTTCACAGCGGAAGCTAATCACTCCAACGCGGCGGTTAGTGTCCGCGTGGCCGAACACCTCGAAGCCGGGCAACTCGCTGAGTGCCGCGCGCAGTTTGTCGCACAGTTCCACTTCGTGTTTACGAATCGCATCAACTCCGCGTGATTCCACGAAGTCCAGCCCCGCGACCAGTCCCGTTACACCCAGCACGTTCGGCGTTCCTCCTTCGAGGTGGAAGGGAAAGTCAGTGGGTTGCGTGGGCGTGAGCGAATCTCCTCCGGTTCCTCCTTCGCGCCACGGTCGGAGATTCACACGCGGGCCGACATAGAGAGCGCCTGTGCCCGTCGGTCCGAGTAACGACTTGTGACCAGGCATCGCCAGGAGATCGATGCAACACGCCTGCACGTCGATGGGAAGCACGCCTGCGCTTTGTGCTGCATCCACCAGGAAGATGAGATCGCGTTCGCGCGCGATTCGACCAACTTCCTCCACTGGCTGCACGGTTCCGAGTACGTTGCTCGCGTGCGTCAGCGCGATGAGCTTGGTTTGCGATGTGATCGCCTTTCGGATCGCGTCGGGGTCGATGGTGCCGCCGGAGTCGGCTGGAATGCGCGTGAGGGAGATTCGCTTTGCTTCCGCCAGCGCCACGAGCGGCCGCGAGACGCTGTTGTGTTCGAGATCGGTGGTGATGACGTGATCGCCAGGGTTCAGCACGCCCTTGAAGGCCATGTTGAGGGCATCGGTGCCGTTGAGGGTGAACGCCCAGCGGTCGGGGTTGCGCCCGGCAAAGAAGCGATTGAGTCGATGGCGTGCGTCGGTGAGTGCGTGTTCGGATTCGAGAGCCATCTTGTGGCCGGATCGGCCGGGGTTGGCAAGCGAATGCCGGGCGAAGCGGTCGAGCGCTTCGTAGACGCCCTCCGGCTTGGGAAAACTCGTCGCCGCGTTATCGAGGTAAGTCATGGGATAGTAGGAACCGGTTCAAACAGTACGAGAGATATCGGTGATCTGAACGAGGCGGCGAGCGGGGTCAATCGTGTAGTGAGCAACGAGGGGCGGAACACGAATCCGCCATAACCCCTCGGAGAGGTACTGTCCGTAGCCAAACGGATCAACAGCGAGGATTCGCTCAATGGCGTTGGCCGCCGTCGTTACGGCGAGTTGATCGGATGCGGAAGTCCAGATATCTATCAAACTGTCATCCGCTTCCGGTTGCCAGTCCACGGTGAAGTTCATTGTGACCTCTTCGGACCATACTTCTCCGGGTCGGCTTGTTCGAGTTGATCCAGAAACGCCTTCGCGTAGGCCGCATCGAATCCACCGGTGCGGTCCCACTCGGCGTGAAGGGCAAGCAATCGAGCCTGGACGTGCGCGCCGGAGTAGCGAGGGCCGGGAGTCGCGGCTCGACGCTTCAACTCGGCGATGAACTCCGGTGACAGAATCGGCTCCAGATGGCCGACCACCCGACCGGACGTGTCCTTCACCTCGACACGGGCAACCGCTCCGACCAATTGCTTGGTCTGTTCTTCGGTCAGCACGATTTCGGGCATGATGCACCTCCTCACTCAAGCATACCAGATGACCGGCCGGGGTTGGCGAGCGAATGCCGGGCGAAGCGGTCGAGCGCTTCGAGGACGCCCTCCGGCTTGGGGAAACTCGTCGCCGCGTTATCGAGGTAAGTCATGGGTGCTTCGGTCACTCGTCTGGCATGATGGTTACGACCTTCCCATCAACGATCGTGTGAGGGGCGTTCCCCTCCCCCCGGCACCCCCTGTTTTCTTTTTCCTCTCTGTAGCCTATGTTTTGTGGGGTTTGGTGGGTTTTGGAAGGGGCCAGGTGGCCTTTATCGCGACCAAACGCTGCATTTTGTGGGGTTTAATAAGGCCACCCCCCTGGCCTCCATCCCTCACGCTTCCCACGCTTGCCTGGCGCTTGGTTGGGGGACTGCCGACGTGCAGGAAGGTTGGTTTGGCGTGCTGAGCGCCGGTTCCTTCTACCTCCATTATACCCGATACTGTACAAAAGTCAAGTACCTGATTGGATTTGCGGAACCGGCCGCAGGCGGAAACAAATCAATGCGATTGCGTATGATGCACCTCCTCACCCAAGCATACCAGATTCGCAGCGTGCCATGAAACGGCGATGCCCCGCCGGGCGGACCGCGTGTCCGCTCAGCGGGGCATCTCGCGAGGTGTTTAGAACCACTGCTTCTGGCCGATCTGGTAAGTTTGGATGAACTCCTCGTCGCTCTTGGTCAAGTAGATGATCCCTTCAATCAACCCAATGATCCCGCCGAGGAAGACGCAACTCAGCAGGATTTGGATGATCCCCGCGGTTGTGTATCCGAGGTAGAACTTGTGGACACCGAGGCCGCCGAGCAAGATAGCCAGGATCCCAGCGACCACCTTCTTGCTCTGCTGCTTTGTTGCGGGTACGTCATCGTCGTCGTCACGAGGCATGGGCTGTGTCTCCAAGGATGTTTGGGGGTATACGCATGGTTACCCCCGGAAAATGGGGGCGTTGCCATCATGCATAACCACAACCGGACTTCAAGCAAAAAACACCTGAAGTGTGCGTGTCTCTCACACTTCAGGGCAGTAGTTCCTTCACTACGATTGTGCCCACCTGTTTGCTGTTGATGACTACGGGTACCGCGTCGGTCGGCCCGTAATTTGTCTGCTGCCTGTACGTCGGGTTCTTCCCGCCCTTCGGCTGGGTGTACACCTCCACGCGACGATCCACCAAGTTTACGATCCAATACACCGCGATCTTGGCTGCCGCGTAGAGTTCGAGTTTAGTGGTCTGGTCTTCGTGAAGCGAAGAGTCGGCCACTTCTACCGCGACGATGACTTCGGGTGG